>JBHJOP010000110.1:0-22299 GCA_050329575.1 Rhodospirillales bacterium
ATCGCGGTCGCCCGGCGCGACTACATCGAGGCGGTGCGCCTCTACAACACCGAGCTCCGCACCTTCCCCGGCCGCATCTGGGCCGCGATCCTGCACACCGACGCCGAGCCGATGGCGACCTTCTCGATTGCCGCCGAGGCCATGGAGGCGCCGCGGGTGCGGTTCTGAGGCGACCGACGATGCCCGGCCGCGGTGCGGCGCTGGCGGCGGCGGCGATGCTGGCCGCCGCGGTCGCTTGGGCGGCGCTGACGTTTCCGGCGCTGACGGGCCGGGTGGTGGACGAGGCGGGGCTGCTGACGGCGGCGGAAAGGCAGAGCCTGACCGAGATGCTGGCGGCGCACGAGCGGGCGACCACCAACCAGGTGGTGGTGGTGACGCTGAACTCGCTGCAGGGGACGTCGATCGAGGACTACGGCTTTCAGCTCGGCCGGCACTGGGGGATCGGCCAGAAAGGCAAGGACAACGGCGCGCTGCTGATCGTCGCGCCGAACGAGCGCCAGGTGCGGATCGAGGTCGGCTACGGCCTGGAGGGCGAGCTCACCGACGCCACCAGCAAGCTGATCATCGAGACCATCATCGTCCCCGCCTTCAAGGCCGGCCGCTTCGGCCCCGGCATCGTCGCCGGCACCGGCGCCATCCTCAAGGTTCTCGGCGGCGAGGAACTGGCGGTTCCGGCTAAACGCCGCGAAGCCGAACGCGAAACCGGCGGCCTGCCGTTGTTGCCGATGCTGTTCATCGGCCTGTTCTGGTTGCTGGCGATGCGCGGCCGGTCCGGTCGCCGCGGCGGCGTCTACCCGATCTTCTTTCCCGGCGGCGGCGGAGGCCGGGGCGGCGGGTTCGGCGGTGGTGGTTTCAGCGGCGGCGGCGGCGGCTTCGGCGGCGGCGGTGCCTCGGGGAGTTGGTAGCGATGGCCTTCCTGACCGATGCGGACCGGCAGCGAATCGAGCAGGCGGTCGAGGACGCGGAAACGAAGACCAGTGGCGAGTTCGTCACCGTCGTCGCCGAAGACAGCGACGACTACCTGTACATTCCGACCCTGGCCGCGGCCTGCCTGGTGTTCGTCCTGTCGGGTGTGGCGCTGTTGGTGCCGGTCGAGTTCGGCCTGCTCGCGTTCTATGCCGGGCAGGTCGTCGGATTCATCGCCCTCGCGCTCGCCTTTCGCTGGCCGCCGGTGAAGATGCGGCTCGTGCCGAAGGCGGTACAACGCCGCCGCGCCCGCCGCCTCGCCCATCAGGTGTTCCTCGACCTCGGGCTGTCGTCGACCAAAGAGCGGACGGGGGTTCTGCTGTTCGTCTCGGCGGCCGAGCACTACGTCGAGATCATCGCCGACCGCGGCATCCAGCAACACGTCGACAACGCCGTCTGGGAGCGGATCGTCGCCGATTTCGTCGGCCGCGTCCGCGAAGGCAGGATCGCCGACGGCTTCGTCCAGGCGATCGAGGCGTCCGCTGCGGTGATGGCCGAACACCACCCGTGGCATCCGGGCGTCGTCAACGAGCTTCCCAACCGGCTGATCGAGATCTGAGTCCCGCGGCCGACCGCGGCGGGCGGGCTCGGACGGTCAGACGCCGAGGATCGCGGCGACCAGCCAGGCGACCCCCACGGCGGCGACGAGGAGGAACCCCCAGCGGGCGCGCACGAACCGACGGATCATCATCGTCCACCCCTCCTCGGACGCCACAGGGACGTGGGTCCGGCTGCGACGACTCCAGCTTCCTCACCAGCCTACTCAAACGGGGGCCGTTTCTCAACCACCGGCGAAGAATGGTCGCATCCAAAACGCCGTTCGGTCGAACGCGACGTCCTCGGTGCGGGACATCGCGGCGACGCGACGCTGGAGGCCGTCCTGCGACCGCCGAGACCGCCCTGAATCGAGAAACCGGTGGTCGCTGGCCCCCATGGAGGCCTATAATACCTCAAACAGGCCATATTGTGGCACGTCAAGCCGCACTGGATTGGGGGTCGTCATGCGGACAATCTCGAGCCGGCTGTTGTCGGCGGCCATCGTCATGCTGTTGCTGCCGGGCCTGGCGTCGGCGGCGGTGGAGCGGCGCAAGTTCACCGCGCCCGGCGGCTATCTCGTCGTCGAGGTGCTGGACGACGACCTGATCCGTTTCGAGGCCTCGGCGGTCGGCGCCGGGCCTTCGACCGGCCAGCCTCTCTACACCTCGCCGATGGTGTTCAAGACCGACTACGCGGGGCCGTCGACGTTCGTCGACGCCGGCGGCGTGCTGGAAACCGCGGACATCCGCATCGAGGTCAACGCCGGCAATCTGTGCGCGACCGTCAAGGACAAGACCCGGGGCGCCGTCGTGTTGACGACCTTCTGCCCGGTCGGCCTCGCCCAGGTGCAGACCCCGAAGGGGCTCAACATCGACCCCGCCGGCACCCGGCACGTCTACGGCCTCGGCCAACAGTTCAAGCATCTCGGGTCCGCCGACGGCGACTGGCTCGCGCACGGCGTCCGCGAGGGCCTCAACAACCTCGGCAACGGCTTCCAGGGGTTCCAGAACGCCGCCGTCGGCAACGTCCAGATCCCGGTCTACTACGCCGTCGGCGACGGCGGGCTCAACTACGCGGTGATGCTCGACAACGTCTACTGGCAGAAGTGGGATTTCGAGAAGTTCTGGTGGGAAGTCAGGATGTTCGGCGACCAGGTCCGCTGGTACGTGATGACCGGCCCCGATTTGCCCGACCTGCGCGCCGACTTCATGGAACTGACCGGCCGGCCGCCGGTGCCGCCGCGAAAGAGCTTCGGGCTGTGGGTGTCCGAGTTCGGCTACGACAACTGGGGCCAGATCGACGCTCTGCTCGCCGGCCTGCGCGCCGCCGACTTCCCGGTCGACGGCTTCGTCCTCGATCTCAACTGGTTCGGCGGCATCGTGCTCGGCGATGCGTCGCAGAGCAACATGGGCCGGCTCGACTGGGACGAGGACCAGGCGCTCCGCAACCTCGCCACCAACCCGTACTCGTTCCCGGACCCCGCCACCCGCGTCGCCGCCTACGCCGCCGACCACGTCGGCATCACCACCATCGAGGAGTCGTACCTCGCGACCCCGGTCATGACGTTCCACCAGATGCCGGTCGATCTCGGCGCCTACCGGCGGACCGCCGGGGCCTGCGACGCCGGCAACCAGACGGTCGCCGTCGACGACGTCAGCGGCTTCTGGGGGGTGGGGCGGATGGTCGACTGGACCGACCCGCAGGCCGGCAAGTGGATCCACGACAACCGGCGCCATCCCAACATGACCGCGATCGGCGTCACCGCGCACTGGACCGATCTCGGCGAGCCGGAGAACTTCGACCCGGCGGCCTGCTACGAGGGCGTCGAGACCACCGCCACCGGCCGCAAGAACACCCACGCCGACATCCACAACCTCTACAACCTCCTGTGGAACCGGTCGATCTGGGAGGGCTACTTCGACAAGCGCACGCCGCAGGGCGGTCCGCGCCCGTTCGTGCTGTCGCGCTCCGGCGCCGCCGGATTGCAGCGCTACGGCGTCGCGATGTGGTCGGGCGACATCGCCAGCCACCTCGAATCGCTCGCCACCCATTCCAACGCCCAGATGCACATGTCGTTGTCGGGCATCGACTACTACGGCGCCGACATCGGCGGCTTCCGCCGCGAGGTGATGCCCCACAACAACAAGAACGGCGACTACCGCGGCTTCCAGGACGAGCTCTACACCCAGTGGTTCGCCAACGGCGCCTGGTTCGACGTGCCGGTCCGCCCGCACGTCGACAACGAGTTCAACCAGGCCCAGCCGCCGTACGACACCGCGCCCCACCTGGTCGGCAAGGTGCCCAGCAACCTCGCCAACCTGCGCCAGCGCTATGAGCTGATCCCCTACTACTACAGCCTCGCCCATCTCGCGCATGCGACCGGCGCGCCCTTGATGCCGCCGCCGGTGTTCCATTACCAGGACGACCCCAACCTGCGCGGGGTCGGCAATCAGAAGATGATCGGCCGCGACCTGATGGTGGCGATCGTCGCCGGCCACGGCGAGTACCAGCGCGACGTCTATCTGCCCGCCGGCCGCTGGACCAACTATCACAGCAACGAGTGGGTCTCGGGCGGCACCAGCCTCGGCAAGGTGCCGGTCTACCGGGGCGGCATCCTCAGGTTGCCGGCGTTCGTGCGTGCCGGCGCGATCCTGCCGAAGATGACGGTCGACGCCGGGACCAAGGACGCCTTCGGCGCCCGCAAGGCGGGCGCGCCGCGCGACGAACTGATCGTCCGCGTCTACGCCGATCCGACGGCGAGCGCGTTCACCCTCTTCGAGGACGACGGCACGACGCTCGGCTACACCGCCGACGGCCGGCCGACCTACCACCACCGCACGACCCGGATCGGCCAGCAACGGACGGCGGCCGACCGGGTGACGGTGACCATCGCCGGCGCCGTCGACGCCGGCGGCAGCGGCGCCTACGCGGGCGCGCCGAGCCAGCGCCAGAACGTGGTCGAGCTGGTGGTCGACGATGCCGAGGCGACCACCGTCAGCCTCGACAACGTGGCGCTGGTTCCGCACGCCACCCGTGCCGACTTCGAGGCCGCATCGAGCGGCTGGGTCAATGCCGGCCGCAACCTGATCCTCGCCAAGTCCGCGGCGCGGCCGGTGGCGGATGCCAAGACGTTCGTGTTCACGCTGCGGCCGGCCGCCGCGACGACGTCGGTGAACTTCGTCTGCGACCGCGGGTTCACCCGGCCGGGGCAGAGCGTCTACGTGGTCGGCAGCACCCCGGAACTCGGGAGCTGGGACACCGCGAAGGCGCTCAGGCTCGATCCCAGCATCTACTGGGAATACATCTACAGCCCGCCGCCCGGCGGCCCCGCGCCGGGACCGGGCGCGCCGGTGTGGACCGGCGTCGTCTCCGGGCTGCCGCCCGCCCCCACCTTCGAATGGAAGTGCATCCGCCGCAACGAGGACGGCACCGGGGCGGTGGACTGGCAGCCGGGCGCCAACAACGCGTTCGCGGCGACGGTGGCGTCGGGCTACGCCGGGCAGGCCTACGGCACCTTCTGAGCGGACCCGGCCGTTGACGTCCGCCGACGCCACCGCCACGTCGGGGGCGGGGGAGGGGCCTCCGCGGAGCGACCGGGCATGCGCCAGCCACGGCCGGTGTTGATCGGCAGCGAGATCTTCCGGACCTCCCGGCACCCACCGGGGCATCCGCTGGCGATCCCGCGGGTGTCGCTCGCCGTCGACCTCTGCCGCGTGCTCGGCTGGCTCGACGACGGTGCCTACCTCGATAGCCCGATGGCGACGGCGGACGAGCTCGCCCGTTTCCATACCGCCGACTACGTCGCCGCCGTGCAGCGTTGCGAGCGGACGCAGACGGCGGGCGAGGAGGACCGCCGCCGCCACAATCTCGGCGTCAACGGCAACCCGGTCTACGGCGAGCTGTTCCGGCGGCCGGCCACCGCCTGCGGCGCTTCGCTGCTGGCGGCGCGGCTGCTCGCCGAGCCCGGGATCGTCCACAATCCGGCCGGCGGCACCCACCACGGCCAGGCCGACCGGGCGAGCGGCTTCTGCGTGTTCAACGATCCGGTGCTCGCCATCCTCGAACTGCTCGACGGCGGCCTCCGGCGGGTGTTCTACCTCGACGTCGACGCCCACTTCGGCGACGGCGTGCAGATGGCGTTCGCCGACGACCCCCGCGTCTTCACGCTGTCGATCCACGAGGCCGGGCGCTGGCCGATGCTGTCGCGCGACGGCGTCGATGCCGGTCCCGGCGGCGTCGGCGACCGTGCCGGCGGTGTCGCCCGCAACCTGCCGGTGCCGCGCGATTTCAACGACACCGAGATGGACGTCCTGGTGGAGACGGCGGTGCTGCCGCTGATCGGCGAGTTCGCGCCCGAGGCGCTGGTCGTCCTGTGCGGCGCCGACGCGCTGGCCGACGATCCGATGACCCGGCTGGCGCTCTCCAATCGCGCGCTGTGGCGGGTGGTCGACGCGATTCGCGGCCTCGCGCCCCGGCTCCTGGTGCTGGGCGGCGGCGGCTACAATCCGTGGGCGGTGGCGCGATGCTGGGCCGGGGTGTGGGCGACGCTCGCCGGCCGTCCGGTTCCCGATCGCCTGCCGCCGGCCGCCGAGGCGGTGCTGCGCGACGTTCGCTGGCACCACCGTCTCGGCCGAACGCCGCCCGAGCGCTGGTTCACCACCCTCGCCGATCCGCCGCGACCGGGGCCGGTGCGCGACGAGGTGCGCGCGGTCGCCGCGGCGGCGCTCTGCCGTTGACGACGGAGCCCCGCGGCGGGCGGCAAGAGCCCGCGGCTGCGGAGGGGTGCCAGGGGGGAGAGCGGGGGCGAAGCGAACGCGGAGCGAGGACGACGGCGGCAGTGCCCGGCGGGGATCCGCGTGGCTCCCCGCGCGGCGGTCGACCGGCCGCGGCCTACTGGAAGTAGGCCGCGAAGGTGCCGAAGCCGATGACGAAGGCGACCGCCAGGGCGACGTAGGGGACGACCGTCGCGATCGTGTGATCCCAGTTCATGGCCAACCTCTCGATGCTTCCCGTTGCCCGAAGTCGCGATGGATGGCCGACGAACAACCACCATCACGAGAAGTTCTAGAAACAGAACACGCAACGGAATATACATCGGCGGCGGCAAAACGTAATCGTATTTTTTGCAATACAGCAATGCAGCTCTTGCATGGCGGGTGCGGCGGCCACCGGCCACGGTGGCCGATCGCCGCCGAGGCCGTCCGCTCTCGGGGCCGCTTGCAGGCCGTGCCTGTGACGGCTAAACCGGTGACGGTAGCAGCGGAAGGGAACGTCTCCGATGCCGGGCAGACCGCGATCACCGCGACCGTCGGCCGCCGGGCCGCGCCTCCGCGGTGGTCGGCTCGCGCTCTGGCTCGCCGTCCTTGCCCTGACCCTGCAGGGGGTGGTCCCGCTGGCACACGGCGGTCCCGGACCGCGCCCGGCGGACGGAACCCGACCAAACCCGTTCCTGTGCCTCGCTGTTCCGGCGAAGGCCCAACCCGCGGACGAGAACCGGGGGCGCGGCGCGGGCGACCTGCCCTGGTGCCCGGTGTGCCAGTCCGGAGCCTTCGGCGCATCGCTGCCGCCGCCGGCGGTCGCGGCCCTGTCGCCGCCGACCGACGGGTCGACGGAACGCCCGCCAGTCGACGACGGCGGCGCCGACGGCTCGTTCCCTCTTCCGCGACGGGCGCGGGCGCCGCCGCTCGCCGGCTGAACGACCACCGAATTCGAGGGTCGGCCACGGCCTGCGGGTCGGCGCGACGATGCGCCGCCGCCGACGGCCGGCCCGTTCACCGCGATCGCAAGGAGGAACTCACCGATGAACCGTATCGTTTCACTGTTCGCTGCCGTGGCGATGACGGCACTGTCCGCCGCGACGGCCCCCGCCGCCGACGCCACGGTCGGCGACATCACCGTCGCCGCGCCCTGGGCGCGGGCGTCCGCCGGGCCGGCCGCCAACGGCGCGGCGTTCATGACCCTGAACAACGCCGGCACCGGCGCCGACCGGCTGGTCGCGGCGGCGGCCGAGGTCGCCGCCACCGTCGAGCTGCACACCCACATCCGGGAAGGCGACATCATGCGGATGCGCGCCGTCGAGGCGATCGAGGTTCCGGCGCAGGGGGTCACCGAACTCAAACCCGGCGGCCTGCACGTGATGCTGATCGGCCTCAAGGCGCCGCTGAAGGAAGGCGCAACGTTTCCGCTGACGCTCAGCTTCGAGAAGGCGGGCGACGTCACCGTCGAGGTGACGGTGGCGAAGGCCGGTGCCATGGAGAGCGGCCACGGCGCGATGCACGGCCACGGCGCGATGCCGGCGAAGAAACCGTGAGCCGCAACACGAGCGAGAGAGGAGAAGGTCGATGACGATGCCGAGAACGCGACTCCTGGTGCTGCTGGTCGGCGGGCTGATGGCGGCGGTGGCGATGGCACTGCCGGCGGGCTCCCCGGCCCGCGCCGACGCGCGCTCCGACACCACCCTGTTCGTCAATCTGACCACCGACGACCCGTGGTCGGCGACGATGGCGTTCGGCTACGCCGACATGGTGCGCAAGGCCGGCCATCCGGTGGTGGTCTTCCTCAACGTCCGTGCGGTCCGTCTCGCCGACCGGACCCGGCCACCGGAGACCCCGGCGCCCGACGGCAAGGGGCCGCGCGCGTTGCTCGAGGGCCTGATCGCCAACGGCGTGACCGTCTATGTCTGCCCGATGTGCAGCGAGAAGGCGGGCCTCGCGGAGGCCGACTGGATCGCCGGCGTCAAGCGCGGCGGTCCGGAGACGATCAAGGTGCAGATGGCGCCGGCCACCAAGGTGATGTCCTACTGATGACCGCCGTCGGGACGCCGGCGGGAGCGGCCGGGCGGGGCGTCGCCGCCGCCCGGCCGCGAGCGGTCACTGAGGTATATCGAGCACGCCGTCGGCGAAAGTGATCGCATCGGCGCCGGGATTCTGGACCGGCGGCGGCATCAGCACCGGCGCGTTGGCCGCGGTCAGCGGAGCCAGTCCCCGCGCCGTCGCCCGCACCACCTGGCTCGGCGGCAGCGGCGTGCCGGCGGTGAGGTGGGCGTACATCATGTCGAGCCCCTGCGTCAGGTAGTAGTGGAGCGGCACGAACTCGACCGGGCCGGCGAACGGCGGCACCGGCCAAAACGTCGACAGGAAGGCGTCGAAGTGCTGGGCGGGCGTCACCTCCCAGTACACCAGCTTGCTGGTCCGTCCCCGGGTCTGCTGATTGAGCGCGTAGTAGGCGCGCGACTGGTAGTTGGGGAACACCAGCGCATCCTGTCGGCCGTGGATGACGATCGCCGGGACGTCGCCGAGGTTGCCGGTCGTCTGCAACTGCCGGCCGCCGGCCTTGACCCGGTTGTGCTCCGCGATCGCCTTTCCGCGCCCGACGCCGTCGAGCAGACCCCGCTCGCCGGTCGACAGGAACCGGAAGCACAGCGCGCCGTCGAAGTTGAGATCCGCGAGCCCGGTCGAGTTCGAGATCGCCAGTTGCTCGAGGATCGGGCCGTTGGCGGCCTCGTCGGCGACCAGGTTGATGCCGGCGGTTGCCGGGATCCCGGAGCTGGTGGCGAACAGGCTCGCCGCGGTGGCGGCCGGCACCGGGACCGGGACGCCGCCGGCGCCGGTGGCGGCGAAGCTGATGCCGCACACGTGGTCGTCGACGGTGAAGCGCCCGTAGGACGCGGCGTAGGTCGGCTGCAACGACCGCCACAGGTTCAGCCACTCGTGGGAGGCGATGCCCCAGTTCTGCGCCGCATCGTAGCCGTTGGCGTTGAGGATCGCGAGCGCCTCGGCCGCCTGTTCGGCCAGGGTGTCGGCGGTCAGCAGTCCCCTCTGGCGCAGCGCCGCGCAGCGGTTCTGGAGGGCATCGGCGGGAGCGCCGATCGGCTGGGCGCCGAAGAACGGCGTGCCCGCGAGCGAGGCGTCGAGGCCGGCGCAACCGGCATAGGTCCCCATCAGGGTGATGGTGTCGTAGAGGGTGAGCCCGCTCGGATCGAAGACGGTATCGCCGAACCTGATCACGAACCGGCCCTTGCGCGGATTGATGCTGGGCTCGGTGACGACGAGGCCGTCGATCAGCCGGCCGCGGTCCGCCTCCAGCGCCCGGAGTGCGGTGCCGGCGCCGTTGGAGACGCCGGACGCGATGACGACGGTGGTGTTCGGCTTGAAGGTCTTGGTGTCGAAGTGGTCGTTGAGGGCCCAGAGGGCGAACTCCGTTCCCGTGAGCGCGAACGCGCCCCACGAGGCCTCGGAGTTGTCCGTCGAATGGGCGTGCTTGGTCGCCACCCGGTCGGGATGGGCGGCGAGAAAGTCCCGCAGCCGCTTCGAGTCGCGGACCCGGAACTGGGCGCCGTCGCCGATGTCGGCGGCGGATCCGGCGATGCCGTCGATGTCGTAGACGGTGTCGGTGCCGAGCAGGTGGAACCCGGTGCCGGTCCCCTTGCCCGGCAGCACGGTGGCGCAGCCCTTGAACAGGCCCCATTCGGCGACCGCGATGCCGCCGTAATAGCCGCGCGAGCCCGACGGCGGTGCGATCAGGATGCACGGCTTCGAGGCATCGAAGTGGCGCGGGATCTGGACCGCGACCGGCACCCGGTTGAGGTTGCCGCCGCTGCCGCGGCCGCGCATCAGCGCCTTGTATTCGACGCCGGGGATCAGACCGGGAACCACCGGCGGGTCGAACGCGGGGGCGCCGGAGGCCGGTCCCCACAGCGATCCCATGCCGCCGGCCGGCACCGGATCGACGATGCCGCGATAGTTCTCGTAGATGGCCCGCCGGCGGAGCTCCGCGACGGTGGGGTGGAGCGGATCGGCGAAGCCGGGGGCGCCGCCCTCGAGCCCCGCCTGATTGAGGCCGGCGGAGAGCAGGTCGTCGGTCACGCCGTCGTATTCGGCGACCTGGACGCTGCCGGCGATGATCCCGGACGGCAGCGGACTGGCGGCGGCGGCCGTGCTGGCCGAAAGCGCCATCGCCGCGGCGGCGACGGCGATCGATGTCGTTCTCATGGACGTCTCCCAACTCGTGAGCCAGAGCCGCGGCCGGTATCGTTGCCGGCCGGCAACGAGACACTAGGGCCGGAAGCCGGGAGAGTCAGCAGGGATCTGATGCGACGGGGGACGAAACGCCCCGCCGTCGCGCGTGCGGCGGCGGGGCCTCGCCTCGGATCGTCGCGCCGGTCGATGAACCGGGCCGGACGCGGTTACTTGTAATAGCCGACGGCGCAGATCTCGCCGCCTTCCCGGGTCACGTAGGCGACCTTGTCGACGAGATCTTCCGAGCCGGGCCGGTTCCACTTGTACTCGACCTCGGCGATGACGCCCGGTTCGGCGACCGCATAGATCTCCTCGCCGAAGGCGCTGCCGTCCTTGTCCTTGAGCTCCTTGAGGCTCATCTTGCGGACGTTCTCGTTGTAGTGGGCGGTGAACATGCCGTCGGCCCCGCCGCAGTAGACATAGAGATCGCGATCGCCGAAGCCCTCGCCGCGCTCGTTGAACATCTGCAGGGCCTTGGCCTTGTCCGCCTTGAGGGCGGCAACCGCCCGTTCCAGCATCTCCTTGGCCTCCGCCGGGCTGCCGTATTCCGCGGCGATCGCAAAACCGGCCGAGAACACGACGGGTAACGCGACGGCAAGCAACAGTTTCCGCATTGAGATGTCTCCCCCGTTAGATCCTGTACATCGATGGTTTACGAAGTGGGACCGCGACCGCGCGCCCCAATCAGGGGACGGCGATCGCCGCCTTGGCTCTTGATTCCCCTCAATTGGGGCAAATTTGTGACAACCCGTGGCGTCACGGCCCGCGCGTCGGCTCGACGCCGTCGGCGGCGGTGGCGCTCGCATCCCGTTCGACCAGGCGACGGTAGGTCCGGATGCTGAACGGGATCGAGGCGACGTAGGCCGCGATCGACAGCGACAGCGTCACCCACGGGGCGCTCACCAGGAACGCCAGATAGAAGCCGATCGCCGCCATCGTCGGCAGGATCCAGCTCTGCAGAATGCCGATCTTCTTGAACGAATAGGTGGGGATCCGGCTGACCAGAAGCGCCGCCGTCGCCAGCATGAAGAAGGCCACCGTCGCCGGGTGGCGGAAGACCTCGGCGTCGGACTGGAACCACAGGCCGATCGGCAGCAGCGCCATGCCGGCCCCGGCCGGCGAGGGAACGCCGACGAAGAAGTTGCGGGTCCAGGGCGCCGTGTCCTCGTCGCTGCCGGCGGTGTTGAAGCGGGCGAGCCTGAGCGCGCAGCAGATGCAGAACACCAGCACCAGCGACCAGCCGAAGCGGCCGGCGTCGGTCAGCGCCCACAGATAGAGGATCATCGCCGGTGCGACCCCGAAGCAGACGAAGTCGGAGAGCGAGTCCAGCTCCGCCCCGAACTTCGTGGTGCCCTTGAGAATGCGGGCGATGCGGCCGTCGAGGGCATCGAGGATGGCGGCGGCGGCGATCGCCAGCACCGCGTGTTCCCACCGCTCCTGCAGCGAGAACCGCACCGCGCTGAGCCCGGCGGCCAGCGCCAGCAACGTCAGCATGTTGGGAATCATTCGGTTGATGTGCAGGGCCTTCAGGCGGCGGCGGCGGTCGACCATCCGCGCGGGCCCTAGCGTCGTTCCGCGGCGCGCGCCGGTTCGCCGCCCCGCAGGTCGGCGAGCACGGTCTCGCCGGCGATCGTGCGCTGGCCGACCGCGACCAGGGGCGCCACGCCCTCCGGCAGGTAGACGTCGAGGCGGCTGCCGAAGCGGATCATGCCGAACCGTTCGCCGGCCCGCACCGGCTGGCCGTCGACGAGATCGCATTTGATCCGGCGCGCGATCAGGCCGGCGATCTGCACCACCGCGATCGCGATCCCGTCGGCGGTGGCGATGACGATCCCCTGGCGTTCGTTGTGTTCGCTCGCCTTGTCGAGGGAGGCATTGACGAAACGACCGGGGGTGTAGGCGAGGCGCTGGACGGTGCCGTCCACCGGGATGCGGTTGACGTGCACGTCGAACACGTTCATGAACACCGCCACCCGCGTCAGCGGCGCCGCCGCCATGGCGAGTTCCGGCGGCGCCGGCGCCGGGCCGATCGACTGGACGACGCCGTCGGCGGGACTGACGATCAGCCCCGGCCGCACCGGCGTCACTCGGTCGGGATCGCGGAAGAAGTAGAGGCACCACAGGGTGAGGACGGCGCCGATCAGGCCGAGCGGCTGCGCGATCGCGGTCAGCACGAGGGCGGCGGCGGCGAACAGGCCGATGAACGGCCAGCCGGCGCGGTTGATCGGGACGAGGACGGTCTTCAGCATGGCGGGCGGCATCGTCCTGGCGCGGCGGGAGGCGGCCGGCCCTAGTTGGTCACCGGCAGCGCGAACACCTGCCCGGGGTAGATCAGGTCCGGATCGCGGATCTGGTCGCGATTGGCCTCGTAGATCACCGTGTAGAGGAAGCCGCTGCCGAGGGAGCTGCGGGCGATCCACCACAGGTTGTCGCCGGGTTGCACGACGACGACGCCGTCGCGGCCCACCCCCGCCAACGGCTCGCCGCGGACGAACGGAATCGCGACCCGGGCGGACACTTTGCCGTCGGCACCGATCTGGTCGGCGCGCAGGCCGTAGACGTTGGCGGCGACCGGCCGCTCAGGGGTGACCAGCCAGCGGCCGTCCGGGCCGGCGACGGCCTCGCCGATCGCGGCGTCGCCGAGGTACAGCCGCACCGTCGCACCGACGGGCGCCCGGCCGCCGATGCCGAGCCGGCCGGCATCGTCGTAGTCGACGACGTCGATCGCCAGCGCGCCGACCATTCCCGGTTCCGTCGGCATCTGCATCACCCGCGTCGGCCCGAAGCCGGTGCGCGGCACGTCGCGGACCAGGGCCTGGGAGGGGGCGTCGGTCGGTTGCCCGGCGATGTCCCGCCCCGGTTCCGGCAGGATCATCTCGACCAGCCGGTCGGAGGGGACCGGCGGCTGCCCTTCGACCCGCATCTCCAGACCGAAGCGGCGGGTGCCGGGCGGCAGCGGCGTTGCGGGGACGAACACCCACTCCCCACGGTCGTCGGCGATCACCTCGCCGATGGCGGTGTCGCCCTCGAGGACGACCACCGTGCTCCCCGGCGCGGCGCGGCCGGCCATCACCGCATCGCCGAGCGGACCGACGCGAACGACGTCGAAGGTGGGCCCTTCGACGTCCGCCGCCGCCGGCGGCTCGACCGGCGCCGGCGCCGCCACCGGCGGATCAGTGGCGACGCTCGGCTCGCGGGACTCCGGGCGCAGCGAGAGGTAGTTGAGCGCAATGGCGACGACAACGACGAACAGCCCGATCGCGGCAATGACGAGGGGACGGTTCACGGGGCCTGGCAACGCCGTTGCTCCTGTGGCGAGGTCTCGCCGGGCACCCTAATACGCTCATCGGGACGATGCAACGCGGGGGTGCGGCGACGGGGCGATGCGGGCGCGCGTCGACGGACCGGGGGCGGCGGCGCGGCGAACGGCGGCCGCCGTGGCGTCGATCGCCGCCCTGCGGACCCGCTTGCGGACCTTCTCGAGGGCGCGGGCGCCGATCTGTCGGACCCGCTCGCGGGACAGTCCCAGCCTTGCCGACAGCGTCGACAGGCTGGCCGGCACCTCCCTCAGCATCCGCTCGCAGAGGATGTGCCGCTCTCGCTCGTCGAGGACGTCGAGCGCGTCGCGAAACAGCGCCCGCCGCTTGTTCAGCTCGTCCGCCTCGATCAGCCTCGCCTCGAGATCGACGCTGTCGTCGACCAGCAGGTCCTGCCATTCGACGATCGTGCCGCCATCGCCGCCCGCCGGCGCGTTGATGGAGAGGTCGCGGGCCCCGAGCCGGTGGTTGAGAGCGATGACGTCCGTCGCGGCGATGTTCAGCTTCGCCCCGATCGCCGCCACCGCCTCCGGCGTCAGATCGTTGTCGTAGGTGCTGCGGTGCTTCTCCACCAGTCCTCTCATCCTGAAGAACGCCCGCTTGTCCCGCGCGGTGGTGACCCGTCTCACCGCCGACGAGGAGCGGAACACGAACTGGAAGATCGTCCGGCGGATCCACCACTGGGCGTAGGTGGACAACCGGAATCCGCGGCCGGTGTCGAACCGATCGATGGCCAGCATCAGACCGACGTTGCCCTCCGAGACCAGATCGGAAAGCGGCAGACCGTAGCCGCGAAACTCCTTGGCGACGGCGATCACCAGGCGTTGCTGTGCGCCGACCAGCCGGTCGGCCGCCGCCGCCTCGCTGCGGTCCTGCCACGCCCCCACCAGCGCCGCTTCGGTCGCCGCGTCGAGGCTGGGATAATTTCTGATCGATCTCAGGAAGAACCCGAGTTCGCTGTCGTGGGAGTCGGCGCCGCGACGCGGATGCGGGCCTGACTGGGCATTGCGGCTGCCTTGGTTCGCCATCGTCGTCACCCCCCTGTCTCGGTGCGCCGTGAGCCGTCGCTGATGCCGCCATGATAGGAACAAAAACAGAACATATCAAGAAAAAAAACTTATCGCGACTTGCCTGCCGGCCTGCCGGCCGGCCCGAGGTCCGACCGGTGCGCGCGCCCCGCTGCGGAGCCGCTGCGACTTGACCATGGCACGTCGATCGAGCAATGTGCCGTCGCCGTCGCTTCCGGAATCGCCGGCAAGGGCGACCGATAGGGCGCGTCGGGGGGGGAAGGAACGGAAACACCGATGTCGTGGACTCTCGATCGTGCGGCGCTCGCGTCGGCGAGAGGCGTCGTCTTCGCGCTGATCGTTCTGGTCGTGCTCGGTTTAGCGGACCGGGGGGTCGCGGCGCCGCCGGCGCCGTCCGCGGCGACCGGCGAGGCCGCGGCCGCGGAGGCGCCGCCGATCGTGGTGCCGGACCGGCTGACCCGCGACGAGGTCCACGCGCTGATCGCGCGGCTCTCGGACTCGGAGGTCCGGCAGGTGCTGATCGGGTACCTGGAGAAGGCCGCGGTCGCGGAGACGGCCGCGCCGCCGCCCGCCGGGCTCGCCGCCGGCTACACCGATCAGCTGCACGTGATGCGCGGCCGCCTAGTGGAGATGATGTCGGCGGCCGGCGCGCTGCCGTCCCTCCCGGGGTTGGTCGCCGATCGCCTCACCGAGGACAAGGACCGGTCCCATTTGTGGACGATCCTCCTGTTCACGGCGGTGGTGATCGCCGGAGGCGCGGTCGCGGAGTGGCTGTTCACGACGCTGTTCGCGCGCTTCAGGGCCCGTGTCGGCCGCGATCGGCCCGAAACGCCGCTGACCAGGGCGTTGCTGTTGGCGTGGCGCCTGGTCATCGACCTCCTCGGGCTCGCCGTTTTCGCCTTGAGCGCGATCGGCCTGTTTTTCGTGTTCTACGAGGGACACGCCCCGACGCGGCTGGCGATCTCGACGCTGTTCTGGATGATCGTTCTCATCCGTCTGGTCGCCATCGTCGCTCGCGCGGTGCTGGCGCCGGGCGCGGAGTCGTTGCGGCTGCCGCCCCTCGACACGCCGGCGGCCAAGAAGATCTACCGACGCATCCTGGCGATCGCCGGGGTCGTGATCGTCGCCACGTTGACGATCGATTTCCTGGAGGGGATCGGGATCCCGGAAGCCCTGTCGCTGCTCGCCGGGCGGATCGTCTCGCTGGCGGCGGCTGTCGTTCTGATCGGTATCGTCCTCTACGACCGGCGGGCGGTTGCCGCGCTGATCCGATCCGGGGGCGAAGACGGCGGGCCGGTCTCGGGCCGCCTCCGGCAGCTGCTCGCCGACAACTGGCATATCCTCGTCGTCGCCTACCTCCTCGGCATCTGGCTGATGAGCCTGGTGACCAAGCTGTTGACGGGCAAGGACACCACCGGGCCGGCCGTGGTCAGCCTGGTGGTCTTGCTGGCGATCCCGGTCGTCGACTGGATGATGCGGGTGATCCTGGCCAAGGTGCTGCGGATCGAGCCGGCCGCGGCCGTCGAACCGGCGACGGCGTCGCCGATGGCGGCGCCGGAGGCGATCGAGGCGGCGCAGGGGGCGACCGACGAGCCACCCGCGACCGACGAGCCACCCGCGACCGGCGAGCCACCCGTGACCGGCGGGCCACCCGCGACCGATCCCGGCAGCGCCGCCTACTTCGCGGTCCTGATGCGCAATCTCCGGATCGTGCTCGCCATTGCCGTCGTGGTCGTGGTCGCCGAAATCTGGCAGCTCGATCTTCGCGGCATTGCGACCAAGGGCGTCGGCGAGACGATCGCAGGGGCGCTGTTCAACATCGTCGTCGCGGTGGTCCTGGCCTCCGCCGCCTGGGGAATCGTCAAGACGGCGATCAACGAGAAGATCCGCGCCGAGGCGAAGGCGGCGGCGCCGACGGGCGAGGCCGAGGGCGAGGTCGGTGGCAAGGGCGGCTCGCGCCTGCAGACCCTGCTGCCGCTGTTCCGCAGGTTCCTGTTCGTCTCGCTGGTGGTGATCGTCGGGATGATCGTGCTGTCCGAACTCGGCGTCGACATCGGGCCGCTGATCGCTGGCGCCGGCGTGGTCGGCATCGCCATCGGGTTCGGGGCGCAGACCCTGGTCCGGGACATCGTTTCTGGTTTGTTCTTCCTGATGGACGACGCCTTCCGGGTGGGCGAGTACGTCACCATCGGCAACACCCGCGGCGCGGTCGAGGCGATCAACGTCCGTTCGCTGCGCCTTCGCCACCACAACGGCCCGGTCCACACCATTCCGTTCGGCGAGATCCGTCAGCTCACCAACCTCAGCCGCGACTGGGCGATCATGAAGCTGGAGTTCAGGCTGCCGACCGACACCGACGTCGAGAAGGTGCGCAAGCTGGTCAAGAAGGTCGGCCAGGAGCTGATGGACCACCCGGACTACGGCCGGACCTTCATCCAGCCGCTCAAGTCGCAGGGCGTCAATCGCATGGACGACGACGCGTTCATCGTCCGGGTCAAGTTCATGACCAAGCCGGGCGAGCAGTTCGTGCTGCGCCGCGAGGTGTTCCGGCGGCTGCAGGAGACGTTCTACAAGAACGGCGTCCACTTCGCGCCGCGCAAGGTGATCGTCGATGCGGGGGCCGCGACCCCGGAGGCGGCGGCGGCGGCCGTCGCGGCGGCCAAACCGGCCCCGGCGAGCCTGCCGGCCGACGACCGCTAGGCTCCCGGCGCGGCATCGCCGCCCGCCGGCTCAGTGGACGTAGAGGATCTCGGTGTCGGCCCAGCCGGCGGCCGGCCCGCCGGCCCGCACCTTGCCCATCACCCGCCCGAACGCCACCCGTTCGCCGTTCGAGCAGGCGCAATCGTCGCACGGGTCGGCATCGACCGGCATCCGCCACACGTTCCAATAGCTCCAGAGGATCACGTCTTGCTGCATGTCGCTCCGTCTCCGCGCCACATCGGCGGGTCCGAGCCCGTCCGATGCCGGCAGTGTCGCCGCCGGCGGCGGCGCAGGCAGTGAACGGGATCACACTTGCAGCGATTTTTCGACGAATTTTTCGAGACATTGGCGAGTGGCCACGGGCGGTCTACATCGCTTCCGCGAGATCGGGCCGCACCGCCGGCGGCGGGCCGGCCACCGGCGCGGGCGCCGCGGCGGCGATCGCGAGGCCGAGGGTGCCGCGCGGCGTCAACCGTCGGGCGAGCCGGCGGACGGCGTCGGGAACCGCCGCCGGGATCTCCGCCGGCGGGGCCTCGGACGCCTCCACCCGCCGCCGGAAGATGCTGCGCAGGATCGCCAGGGTCACCGCGATCCCGTCCTCGCTCTCGACGGCGTTGTCGAGGCGGCCGGTGAACAGCTTGCGAATCAGCGCGTCGCGGCGGCGGCCGTCGGGCAGCACGAAGCCGAGCCGCAGCCATCGGCCGTCGGCCTCGCCGTCGATCCGCACGATCTCCGCCGGCACCGCGCCGACGTGGGCGATCTCGAGGGCGATCCAGTCGCCGACCGCGAGGGCGGGCCGGCCGGGGTCGTCCGGCGGCAGCGCGACGCGCGCGCCGGAGAGCGACAGATCGCGGAGCTCCGCGGCGCGCGCGCGCGCCGGCTCGGCGGTCCACAGCCGCACCGCCTCCCGCACCGGGAAGCGCTCCTGGGTGCGGCGGATCGGCGCCGAGAACGCGGTGCCGAGGGCGACCAGCAACACCAGGATGTTGAGGGTGGTCCAGAACGCGACGATCGGGAACAGGTCGAAGTCGTCGAACAGCCGCAGGTCGATGTCCTGGGTCAGGAAGAACCCGATCGCGTGCAGCGCGAGGATCGTGAAGCAGAGCCGCACCGTGAAGCGGTCGTGGCCGCCGCCGCGGGCATCGGCCCCTTTCGGCGTGATCCGGAAGGCGTGGCCGTGCGGCCTGACCAGCGTCTTCGCCAGCATCGGCAGGAAGCGGAACGACTGCAAGAGCGACAGCGCCAGCGAGGTCAGCGGGAAATAGCCCTGGGGGGCGAAGAACCGCATCGCCGCGATCACCGCTGCGAACGCCGGCAGCTGGTAGAAGATCACCGCGTCGACGGAGGCGCCGATCAGCGGCATCAGCCCGGTCAGCATCAGGATCGGCGGGATCAGCACCGCCATCGCCACCGTGAGGGCCTGGCTGAGCCAGTGGGTCGGCAGGAAGATCAGCCGCTGGACGAGGCCGAGGCCGGGTCCGAGCGGTCCCTCCTTCAGATAGAGGATCTGCAGCGCGCCCTGCGCCCAGCGGGCCCGCTGCACGAAGAACGCCTCCAGGCTCTCCGGCGCCAGCCCGATCGCGAGCTTCTCGTTGAGATACCGGGTGACGTAGCCCCTGCGCAGCAGCGCCAGGGTCAACAGCATGTCCTCGGTGATCGACCCCGAGGGCAGCCGGGCGCCGATCGCCTCGATCGCGCTGCGGCGGGTGACCGAGTTGGACCCGCAACAGAAGGCGCAGTCCCAGCCGTCGCGGGCCGGCATGATCGCATCGAAGAACAGCCGCTGGTCGTCCGGCAGCTTGCCGCGCAGACCGAGGTTCGCCTGCATCGGATCGTTGTTGAAGAAGTTGTGCGGGACCTGGACGATGCCGATCCGCAGGTCGGCGAAGAAGCCCATCGTCCGCATCAGGAAGCTGCGTTTCGGCACGAAGTCGGCGTCGAGCACCATGAAGTAGGGGGCGGTGGTGCGGGCGATCGCGGCGTTGATGTTGCCGGCCTTGGCGTCGCGGTTGTCGGGACGGGTCAGGTAGCCGGCCCCCTTGGCGGCGGCGTAGGCGCGCAGCCAGTCGCGGCGCCCGTCGTCGAGCACCCAGACGTGGAGCTTGTGGCGCGGCCAGTCGAGGGCGAGCGCGCCGACGATGGTGCGCTCCAGCACGTCCTTGGGCTCGTTGTAGGTGGCGATGAACACGTCGACCTCGGGCAGGGTGTCGGGGTCGGCGGCGCGCAGTCGCGCTTCGTGGGCGTCGGCGGCGGCACGGTTGTCGCGCCGGCGGAGGAAGATCGTCAGCACCAGGAAGGCGTCGAACCAGCCGAACGCCTCGATCGCGAACACCAGCCAGATGTAGGCGCTCTCGACGTCGAGCCGGTCGGCCGGCGGCACCGTCGTGAACAGCCGCCAGGTCATGTAGTGACAGAACGCCGCCGCCACGCCGGCGACGACGAGGGCGCGCACCGCCGCGTGCCGTCTCAGCTCGGGCCGCAGCGCCAGCGCCGCGGCCGCCACCAGGCACAGCGGCCACAGCGTCAGCGGATCGAGGGTCATGGCATCGGCACCGGCGCGGTCCCGTCGCCCCGACTCGCGTCGCCCTGGCCGGCGAGGCGGAGCGACCCGATCCCGGCGAGGCCGGCGAAGGCGAGGTCGCGACCGGCGTCGCCGACCCCGGCGAGCAGCCGCTGGACGCCGTCGCGGAGGCGGTCGAGCGCGCGCCCGAGTTGGAACCCCTGGCGGCCGAACCGCACTTCCGCGGTCCGGCCGATGCCGCAGTACTCCTGCGGCAGCACCCGCGCCGCATCCTGTTCGAGGGCGACGATGGCGCGGAACTGGTGGCGGTCGATCTCGGGGACGTCGGCGGCCAGACGCGGATCGCTGAACTTGGCGCCGGGCCCGAGCAGCGACACCACCTCGCCGCCGAACCGGCTGCCGTCGCCGCGCAGCCGCACCGACACCGGATGGCCCGGCCGCACCGTTCCGAACAGCCGCTCCGACAGCGCGACCTCCAGGAACCGCTGGTCGCACTCAACGTACTGCACCAGCTCGTCGCCGACGACGACGCTCGATCCCGCCTCGCCGCTCGCCTTCCAGATCACCGCGCCCGGCGGGGCGGCGGCGGCGAAGCGGCTCTCGGCGGTCATCAGCGCCCGCTCGGCGCCGATCTGCGATTCCAGCTCGGCCCGTTCGGCGACCAGCCGCGCGCGGTCGGCCTGCAGCGCGATCCGGTCGATGCGGAGCTGGTCGAGCCGCTGGCGGGAGTAGGGCACGTCGTTGTAGCCGTCGCGGAGTTGGGCGCCGCCCTCCATGGCGGTTCGTTCCGCCTCGATGCCGGCGATGCGGGCCCGGATGCGGACCACCTCGGCCTCGCCGGTGCGGACGGCGGTGGCGGCGTCCTCGAGCACCGTCTGCGAGACGTGGCCGCCCAGCGCCCGCGCCCGCGCCAGACGTGCCCCCGCCTGATCGAGGGCGGCCTCGGCGGCCGTCCGTTCGGCGGCGAGCTCGGCCCGTTCGGCATCGAGCCGCGCCAGCGCGGCGGCCTGGAAGTGCTGCAGGCGGCGGGCGAGGTCGGCGGCGATCAGGTCGAGTTCGGCGATCCGGGTGTCGAGGGCGGCGATCGCCGTCGCCGCCCCGTCGGCGCGATGGGCGAGGGCGCGCAGCGCCCGGTCGTCGGCGATCGATCGCCGCACCGAGACGAGCGCCGTCCCCGGCGGCACCCCGGCCGCGCGCGACGGCGCCTCGATGACGCCGTTCAGCGGCGACAGCACCGCGTGCAGCGGCGCGTTGATCACCGCCGCGGTGGAGATGTGGTTGACGACGAACGGCGCGACGCTCCACGCCACCAGGCAGAACAGGGCGCCGGCCAGGGCGGCCTGCCAGTAGCGGATCAACAGGCTGCGCAGGTGCCGCATGGGTCCCCTCTCCTCGCTCGCGGCGGCGAGGATAGCCGGTCGTTCGTTGCGCTCTGGTAAACGTCCCGGGCGATCGCCGGTCGATCGCCGCCGCGGCCGGCCTTGCGTGCCGCCGCCTCGCCCCGGTAGACTCGCCGCCGCCGCCGGCGAGCCGGGCGCGCGGCCCGGCGGTGGCGGCGAGCGGGAGGGACCGGGATGAGCGGCAGACGGGCTGGGTGCTGGCTGGTCGTGGCGGCGGTGCTGGGCTGGGCGTCGCCGGGCGCCGCCGCCGACACCGCGGTGGTCGGCCACGTCGTCCGCACGGTCGGGTTCGTCACCCTGGTCCGCGACGATTCGACGCGGGTGGTGCCGGAAGGGGCGGAGGTGCGCGCCGCCGACCGCATCGTCACCGCCGCCGACGGCCGGGTCGAGATCGCGGGCCGCGACGGGACGGTGCTGGTGATCGGGCCGGCGAGCGAGATCGTCGTCGCCGAGTATGCCGTCGACGTCCGCGGCCTGCGGCTGAGGGCGGTCTTGTCGCTGCTCGGCGGCGTCCTCCGCGCCACCGTGGCGGCGGCGGCCGACGGGGCCGGCTTCGACGTCGAGACCCGGGTGGCGGTGGCCTCGGTGCGGGCGACCGACTGGGTCGTCGAGAGCGAGACCCCGGATCGCGCCGCCGTGTTCGTGGTCGAGGGCGCGGTCGAGGTGACCGCCCGGGCCGTGCCGCCGGCGGCGCCGGCGTCGGTCCGCCTCGAGGCCGGGTTCGGCACCGACGTCGTCGCCGGGCAGCCGCCGACGCCGCCGAAGGCGTGGGGGCGCGCCCGCATCGAGGCGGTGCTGGCGAAGACCCGCCTC
>JBHJOP010000126.1:0-17495 GCA_050329575.1 Rhodospirillales bacterium
GTAGAGGATATCCTCTAGGGCCGCGACACAGGCCCGCCGGGTCTCGGCGCGATTCGCCCGCGAAGCCCCGATCTCGGCGCGCTGTTCCGTGGTCAGATCCATGGCAGGGGTCCCCGAGCGGTGGGTTGGGCACTGTAGCGGTTTCGCGAACGGGGCGCAAAGGCCGCGTCGTTGCTTGCGCAAGAGCGGGAGGATAGCGTATATTATCAGGGTCGAGAGATCGACTATGGCGATAAACGCTCTACGGAATAAGCGTTGCGGACCCGGGGGCAGTGCCCGGCGCCTCCACCAACTCTCTCAGGCACCGACCTGAAGGGCCTTGAACTGCGGGGGCGAAACAGGATCGACGCGCGTGGTAAAGGTATGGTTTTCGCCCGGCATGGTACCGCCGTTATCGGGCCAAGCTTACAAATGCCAACGACAACGAGGCATTTGCTCTCGCCGCTTAAGGCGTGAACGGGGTTCGGGAGGCACCTGGCAACAGAAGCCTCCCACTCCCTGCCGGGGCCGCAACCCGATGACGCGATAGGCGATGACCGACGGCTCGCTCCCCTACGATCAATGGATCGAAGAGGCGCTGCGTGGCGTCATTCACCGCTCCATCGCCCACATCACGACGAACGGTCTGCCCGGAGACCACCATTTCTACGTCACCTTCCGCACCGACGCCGACGGCGTCGAGATGGCGCCCGAGCTGCGGGCCCGGCACCCGGCGGAAATGACCATCGTCCTGCAGCACCAGTTCTGGGATCTGGAGGTCGCCGCCGACGTCTTTGCCGTGACCCTGAGATTCCAGGGCAAGCCCCAGCGGCTGCGGGTGCCGATCGGCGCGATCACCGCCTTCGGCGATCCCTCGGTGAACTTCGGGCTTCAGCTCAAGCGGATCGTCGTCGACCACAACGGGGACGGAGGGCCGGGCCGTCCGCAGCCGACGGCGCTCGACCGCGGCCCGGACAAGGGCGGAACCGGCGAGGTCGTCACCCTCGACAATTTCCGTAAAAAGTAAGAAATAGACGGACCGCCGCGGCGGTCGTGACGGCCGATCCGGCCGGCTTGCGCCGACGGTTCGTCCCCGCAGGCGACGCGGCCGTCGGCGGCGTTCGACAACACGGCTTGCGAGGATCCCGATATGAGCACCTACATCCACCATGAGATGTTCCCCCTCGGCGAGGACAAGACCCCCTACCGCCTGCTCACCACCGACCACTTGAGCACCGCCCGCTTCGAGGGGCGGGACGTCCTCAAGGTGGATGTCCGGGCGCTGACCCTGCTCGCCGACCAAGCGATGCGCGACACCCAGCACCTGTTGCGCCCGGGTCATCTGTCCCAGCTCAGGACCATCATCGACGATCCCGAATCCTCGGACAACGATCGATTCGTCGCCCTCGAGCTCCTCAAGAACGCCAACATCGCCGCCGGCGGCGTGCTGCCGATGTGCCAGGATACCGGCACCGCGATCATCATGGGCAAGAAGGGCCAGGACGTATGGACCGACGGCGACGACGAGGCGGCGCTGTCGGCGGGAATCCTCAAGGCCTACACGGAAACCAGCCTGCGCTACAGCCAGGTTGCGCCGCTCGACATGTTCAGCGAGACGAACACCGGCAACAACCTGCCGGCACAGATCGACCTGTTTGCGACCAAGGGCAGCGCCTACAAATTCATGTTCATGGCCAAGGGCGGCGGCTCGGCCAACAAGACCTACCTCTATCAGGAGACCAAGGCGCTGCTCAACCCGGCAAGGCTGCGGGCGTTCCTCGACGAGAAGATCAGGACTCTCGGCACCGCCGCCTGCCCCCCCTATCACCTGGCGATCGTCATCGGCGGCACGTCGGCGGAGCTGACCCTGAAGACGGTCAAACTCGCCACCGCCCGCTATCTCGATGCGCTGCCGACCGCCGGCAACGACTTCGGGCAGGCGTTCCGTGACGTCGCGATGGAACAGGAGGTTCATCGCATGACCCAGCAGATGGGGATCGGCGCCCAGTTCGGCGGCAAGTACTTCTGCCACGACGTCCGGGTGATCCGCCTGCCCCGCCACGGCGCCTCGTGCCCGGTCGGCATCGGGGTCTCCTGTTCCGCCGACCGCCAGATCCTCGCCAAGATCACCCGCGACGGCGTCTTCCTCGAGGAACTGGAGACGGACCCGGCCAAGTATCTGCCGGACATCGGCCATCAGCAGCTGGCCGGCGAGGTGGTGAAGATCGACCTCACCCGGCCGATGGCGGAGATCCGCGCCACGCTCGGCCGCCATCCGATCAAGACCCGGCTGTCGCTCTCGGGGCCGATGATCGTCGCCCGCGACATCGCCCATGCCAAGCTCAAGGAGCGTCTCGACCGCGGCGAGGGGCTGCCGCAGTATTTCAAGGACCTCTGCGTCTATTACGCCGGGCCGGCAAAGACGCCCGCGGGCTTCGCGTCCGGCTCGTTCGGCCCGACCACCGCCGGACGGATGGACGCCTACGTCGACGAGTTCCAGGCCGCCGGCGGCAGCATGGTGATGCTGGCCAAGGGCAATCGCTCGCAGCAGGTCACCGATGCGTGCAAGAAGCACGGCGGTTTCTATCTCGGCTCGATCGGCGGCCCGGCGGCGCGGCTCGCCCAGGACTGCATCCGCAAGGTCGAATGCATCGAGTATCCGGAGCTGGGCATGGAGGCCATCTGGCGGGTCGAGGTCGAGGACTTCCCGGCGTTCATCGTCGTCGACGACAAGGGCAACGACTTCTTCGCCGAGTTCCTGAAGCCGGGCCACTGACCCCGGGCGATGGGGGCAGCGGAACTTCGCTTCGACGGACCGGCGGACGCGCCGCTGACGATCGCGCTCGCCCACGGTGCCGGCGCGCCGATGGACAGCCCGTTCATGGCGGCGTTCGCGGACGGCTTGGCGGCGCGCGGCTGGCGGATCGCCCGCTTCGAGTTCCCGTACATGGCGGAACGCCGCCTCTCGGGGCGCAGCCGGCCGCCCGACCGGGCCGCGGTCCTGGTCGACTGCTGGCGGGCGGTGGTCAGCCGGCTCGGGCCGCAACGGCTCGTCCTCGGCGGCAAGTCGCTGGGCGGGCGGATGGCCAGCCTGATCGCCGACGACGCCGGGGTGCTGGGCCTTGTCTGTCTCGGCTACCCCTTCCATCCGCCGGGCCGACCGGCGAGCACGCGCACCGATCACTTGCGATGCCTGCGCACGCCGGCCCTGGTCCTGCAGGGCACCCGCGATCCGTTCGGATCGAGCGACGAGGTTGCCGGCTACGCCCTGTCTCCGGCCATCCGCGTCCACTGGCTCGCCGACGGCGATCACGGGTTCACGCCGCGCAAGACCTCCGGGCGCACGGAGCGACAGAACTGGGACGAGGGCGTCGCGGCGGTGGACGCCTTCGTCGCCTCGCTCGCCGGCCCCGTGGACTGACGTGACCGACGGCACCGCCACCCGCATCGAGACCGACAGCCTGGGCGCCGTAGCGGTGCCGGCCGACCGCTACTGGGGGGCGCAGACCCAGCGGGCGCTGCAGAACTTCCGCATCGGCGGCGAGCGCATGCCTGAACCGCTGATCAGGGCGCTCGGCATCCAGAAACGGGCGGCGGCCCGCGCCAACATGGCGCTTGGCGAACTCGACGCACGGATCGGCGAGGCGATCGCCGCCGCCGCCGCCGAAGTCGCGGATGGCCGGCTCGCCGATCACTTCCCGCTGGTCGTCTGGCAGACCGGCTCCGGCACCCAGACCCACATGAACGCCAACGAGGTGATCGCCAACCGCGCCATCGAGCTGCTCGGCGGCGAGATCGGCTCGAAACATCCGGTGCATCCCAACGACCACGTCAACCGCGGCCAGTCGTCGAACGATTCGATTCCGACCGCCATGCACATCGCCGCGGCGACGGAGTTGACGACCCGTCTCGAGCCGGCGCTCCGTCACCTGCACGCAGCCCTTCGCGCCAAGAGCGACGCCTTCGCCGCCATCTTCAAGATCGGCCGCACCCACGCCCAGGACGCGACACCGCTCACCCTCGGCCAGGAGTTCGGCGGCTATGCCGCCCAGATCGCCAACGGCATCGCGCGCGTCGAAGCCACCCTGCCGAGGTTGCTGCAACTCGCCCAAGGCGGTACCGCGGTCGGGACCGGTCTCAACGCGCGCGCCGGCTTCGCCGAGGCGTTCGCCGCCGAGGTGGCGAGGATCACCGGACTGCCGTTCGTCACTGCCCCCGACAAGTTCGAGGCGCTGGCCGCCCACGACGCCCTCGTCGAGGCGTCGGGGGCGCTGAACGTGCTCGCCGCCTCGCTCGCCAAGATCGGCAACGACATCCGTCTGCTCGCCTCGGGCCCCCGTTGCGGCATCGGCGAGTTGATCCTGCCCGCCAACGAGCCGGGCTCCTCGATCATGCCGGGCAAGGTCAATCCGACCCAGGTCGAGGCGTTGACCCAGGTGTGCGCGCAGGTGTTCGGCAACCACGTGACGATCACCGTCGCCGGCGCGTCCGGCCAGTTAGAGCTCAACGTGTTCAAGCCCGTGATCATCTACAACGTTCTGCAGTCGATCCGCCTGCTTGCCGATGCCTGCGTCAGCTTCGCCGACAACTGCGTCGCCGGGATCGAAGCCGACCGCGCCCGCATCGATGATCTGGTCCACCGTTCGCTGATGCTGGTCACCGCCCTCAACCCCCACATCGGCTACGACAACGCCGCCAGGATCGCCAGCAAGGCGCGCGCCGAAGGCAGGACCCTGAAGGAGGCCGCCGTCGAACTCGGCCTGGCGACGCCCGAGCAGTTCGACGCCTGGGTGCGCCCCGACAAGATGGTCGGGCCGCGCGAGGCGTAGACGGCGTCCCCGGTCAGCGCAGCAGATTGGCGAAGGCCTGCACGCTCGCCAGCATCCGGTCGACGGCCGCCGGAACGAGCCGGGTGGCGATCGACCAGTGGTGGCCGAACGGATCGACGAAGCGCCCGCAGCGGTCCCCCCAGGCCATCGTCGCGACCGGCATGACAACCATCGCGCCTTCCGCGGCGGCACGCGCGAACACCGCGTCGACGTCGGCGACGTAAAGGTGGATGGGGACGGGGCTGCCGCCGAGGGCCAGCGGCGAGCGGCTGCCATGCTCCGGGAACGCGTCGGCGAGCATGACGGCGCCGCCGCCGATTTGGATCGCCGCGTGCACCAGACGATGGCCATCCGCCGCCGGCACTCGCATCAGTTCCACGGCCTCGAACACCCGCCCGTAGAAGCGGATCGCCGCGTCGGCGCCGTCGACGATCAGCAGCGGTGTCACCTCGCCGAACCCCGCCGGGACGAGAGCTTCGCGATCGCTCATTGCCCTTCCTCCCCCGCTGCGATCGTCGCATCGATCGGCCGGGATCGCAACCTTCGTCCGGGACAACGGGCCCCCGACCGTGCTAACAGCCGCCCGATGCCCGTCGAACCCGCAACCCTCGCCAAGTACGCCATCGCGGTGCTGGCGATCGTGGTCTCGCCGGGGCCGGACACCCTGTTGATCCTGCGCTACGCGCTGACCTCCGGCCGACGCGCCGGCTTCGCGGCGGTCGCCGGCGTGCAGGTCGGACTGATGATCCACACCGCGCTGGCGATCCTCGGCATCTCGGTGCTGATCGCCTCGTCGCCGCTGCTGTTCAAGGGTCTGGCGATCGCCGGCGCGCTCTACCTCGCCTGGCTCGGCCTCCAGGGGATGCGCGATGGTGCCGGCATCGGGATCGCCGCCGACGGGCCCGGGCGCGGCGTCGCCCGGGCGCTGCGCGACGCGGTGCTGACCAACCTTCTCAATCCGAAGGTGATCCTCTTGTTCCTGGCGCTGTTGCCCAACTTCTTGGTCGCCGGTCGCGGCGATGCGCCGGCCCAGTTGATCACGCTTGCCGCGGTGCTGATCGCCATCAACGTTGCCTGGCAGCTGCCGATGGCATGGGCGGCCGAGGCGATCGGCCGTTGGCTCGGCCGGCCCGCGGTGCGGCGGACGGTGTCGCGCCTGACCGGCGCCGTCCTGATCGCGTTCGCCGTGCTGATGCTCGGCGAACACCTCAGGTGATCGGCGCCGGGTCTCGCCGTCAGTGGCCGGGGCGGACTGCGAGACGGCCCGGCCGGCGGAAGACGCTCGACCAGGACTGGGCCAGCCGACGCACGTAGGCGGCGACGTAGGCACTGCGCAGCGCCTGGCCGCGGGCCACGTAATGGTCGATGTCCGCTCTCGTCAGCTCCGAAAAGGGCGACGCCGCGATGTCGGGAACCTTGGCGCCGATTCTGGTCCGTCGGGGACTGTCAGATCTGCTCATAGCCGTCAACCTCCAACAGGGTTGAACACACCCGTCGACAGATCCTCCCGAATTTTCTTGGCTGATGCGTTCGGCGGGTTCCTGTCCGGTCCGCGCCGTGATTGCCGCAAAGGTAATTTTGTTTCGCCTCCGCTTCAAGCTGTTTGTTGCATTGCAGCAGAAGCGCCGTCGTGGTTGCGGCTTTTCGGCAACACCCGCGGGCACCCCCGGGGCTACGGTCCTCCGGTCCCGGCGGTGGGTCCGGCGGGGCGCGCCTCGGCCGCCTTGCCGGCACCCAGGCGGCGGATCTTTCGCTTCAGGGCGGGGATGCGGATCGCCGCCGACAGGTCGCCGGCGTCGATCTTGACCTCGGGGGCATCGAGCGCGCCGCGCATCCAGAACGGCAGGATCGCGACCTGATCGGGGCCCGGCTCGCCGCCGGTCAGGCCGGCGAACACCCCGGGCGTCATCTGCAACCGCCCGGCGATGTCGAGGTGCCATGCCGCCAGATCGGCCGTACCGTGGGCGGAACCGTCGCCGAAGGCGGTGGCGAAGCGCATGTCGTCGCAGCGGACGACGCCGGCCGCAATCGTGTAGGTCGCCGACAGGGTGCCGCCCGCCGCCGCCGCCCGGTCGCCGTCGAGGTTCGCGGCGACCCGGTTCAGTCCTTCCACCACCGCCAACAGCGGGGCCAAAGCACCGCCCGCGGCGGTGGCGTCGGTCTCGACACCGGTCACGCGCACCGATCCCGATCCGCGGAGCGCCGCCACCCACTGGGCGACGCTCGATCCGGCGCTCGTCAAACGGCCGTCCGCCGTCATCCGGCCCCGGACGGCCGGTCCGCCGGCGGCGGCGCGGATGGCGAGGCCGAGGTCGGCATCGTCGAGCCCGAACGTCGCCTCGATGCGCGGTTCGGCGTCGGTCTGAAGCCGGCCGGCGGCCCGCAGCGCGCCGCCGAACAGGGTGGCGGTCAGCCGTTCGGCGGCGAGGACCCCGGCGGTGAGCGTCGCCTGCAGATCGACGGCCTCCAGCACGCCACCGGGAAACACGATCGCCGCCGCGGTGAGCGCGAGGTCGGCGTCGAGACGGTCGAGCCCGGCGACAGGGATCGGTTCGCTCGACCACGGCGGGCCGAAGGACGCGGCCGTCGGTCGCGGCGCCTCCGCGGCGACGCCCGGCGACGGCGGCAACCGCCAGGACACCGGCACCCGGTGCGCCGCCCCCGCCGCCCCCGCCGCTCGATCCACGGGCAGGAAAGGGGTGATCGCCACCGGCCCGGTGGCGAGCGCGGCGCTCACCTTCGGGCGCCGCCCGCCGAAGTCGGCGGCGAGGGTCCCGGAAACGTCGGTGCCGGCGACCGTCGCCGCGATCGCGCCGACGGCGACTTCCGACCCATCGGCGCGGACCCGGCCGGTGACGGCGAACGGGCCGATCCGTCCCGACGGCCGGTACCCGGCGGCGAACACCGCCAGCAGTCGGCCGACGTCCTCGCCGCCGAGGGCCAGTCCGCCGTCGAAGCGGGGCGCCGTCGAGAGATCGAGCGTGCCGTCGAGTGCCAGTTCGCCGGCATCGGTCGTCACCGCGACGGCGATCGCCGGCCGGCCGACGGGGCCCTCGGCGCGGCCGCTGACGGTCGACGGACCCAGCGCGCCGACGAACGGCGGCGACGGCAGGTCGAGCGCTCGCAGCAACCGGTCGCCATCGGCGACCGCGAGGTCGAAGCGCAGCCCGGTCATCGCGGGCGTGCCGCCGAGCCCGTCGATGCCGCCGGCGATGTCGATCGCGGTGCCGGCGAAGTCGGCGACATGCGCCCGGTGCACGTCCAGCGCGCCGTCGAACAGGGTGACGTCGAGCACGATGTCGCGGGCCGCGGTGCCGCGGTAGCCGAGGGTCCCGATGTGGACCCTGAGACCGGCATCGAACGAGTCGAGCCTGATCGGCGCCGGCGACGACCGACGCGGCCGGTCGGGCGCGGCGGCGGGGCCGGGGCGGCGTACGGGAGCGCCAGCGTCCGCCGGCAGGTAGGCGTCGACGTTGACGCGATCGATGGCGAGGTCGGCGCCGAGCGCCGGCCGGCGGGCGATCGCCCACGTCACTCCGCCGGTGGTCCGCGAGCCGTCGATCCGGGCGTCGATGTCCCGCAGCTGCACCAGTTCCGGATACGCCGCCAGCTTGCCGCGGATCGTGAACGTCCGCAGCCGCCCGGGTGGGACACCGGCGACGTCGACCCCGAGCCAGTCGAGGACGCCGAGCAGGTCGGCGCTCCTGGCATCGATCTCGCCCTCGAAACGCGGTGCGCCGTCCGGGGCGGTCACCGTTCCGGACACCGACACCTCCGATCCGCCCGGCAACAGCGCCGAGAGACCGCCAAGCGTGATCGCGCCGTCGGCGAGGCCGGCGGTGGCTCGGAGGCGACGGACGACGCCGCCGCGATAGACGACGGCATCCGCCGACAGGGCGGCCGAGACGGTGATCGCGCTCGGCAGCCGCCACGGCGGCGCCTCCCTTCTCTCCCGTTGGCCGCGATCGGCGGTCGCGGCACCGGACGGACCCGCCACCGCCGGCATCGCCAGCCAGGCGTCGAGGTCGATCGGGCCGAGATCGACAACCGCGGAGACGGCGATCGACTCGCCGAGGGCGGCGGTCGCGGCGCCGCTGACCCGGGTGTCGCCGAGGCGGAGCGCGAGCGCGTCGATCGCCACCTCGGAGGCGGAGGCGGCGAGTTCGGCCTCCCCTTCGAACGGCTGGGCGAGAAACCCGCTGCGGACGCCTGGAAAGACGGCCCGGACCAGCTCGGCCACGCTCTCGCCGGCGGCGGTCGCCCGTCCTTCGAAGCGGGGCGAGCCGCCCGCATCGCGGACGACGCCACCGAGCTCCAGTCGCGCATTCCCGGCGTCGGTGGACAGCGTCACGGTGATCGGCAACGGCCGACCGTCGACGACCTCGCCGGCGCTCAGTCCGAAACCGATCGGCACGCCATGGCGCCGCAGATCGCCGCGCACCGTGAACGGTCCCCTCGGCGATGCCGCCGAAAGGGTCGCGTTCACCGCGTCGATCCGCCAATCGATGCCGGCCGCGGGCTCGCGATAGACGACGACGCCGTGTTCGATCTCGACCTCGTCCAGCCGCACCGTCGTCGAGGCGGCGGCCACGATCGACGGCTCGGGCGGCGTCCCAGGCACGGATGCCTCGTTGGGCGGCCGGCGGCGGACCAGCGACCAGTTCCCGCGCCCGTCGGCCGACCGCTCGAGGTTGAGCAGCGGTTCCACCAGCCGGACCTTGCCCAGCCGGATCCGCCCCGACAGCAACGGCGCCAGCCGAACGTGAACGGCGAGTGATCGCATCCGGATCAGGTCGGGGTCGATCCCCCCGTCGACGTTGGCGAGGCGCACCTCGGTCACCACCAGGGCCGGCGCCGGCAGCAGCGTCATCCGGATGTCGCCGCCGATCTCCAGCCGCCGGCCGGTGAGCCGTTCGGCCTGGTCGGCGATGCGATCCCGGTGGACGGTCCAGTCGACGAAGCCGGGGACGATCAGGATCGCCGCGAGCAGGAGTCCGGTCGCCCCGGCGACGCCGATGAGAACCTTGATCACGGGGGGTGCTCCGTCGATGGGCGAAACAACGATGCTACAGGGTCGCCCGGTACCGATCAAACCGAACCCGATGCGCGCGGCCGTGTCCGGGACGATCGCGCGACGGGCCCGCGGGACGGGCACGCGGGTTTGACGGCCTGTGGCGGGAGCCCTATCCTCTCGCGGTGGTGACGCGAACGGATCGGTGATGGCGGGGATCGATCAGGGACCGAACCCATCGGCCGCGGGCCGGGTGGTGGCGGTGATGGGATCCGTGGTTGACGTGGGGTTTCCCGACGGCGCGCTGCCTCCGGTCGATACCGCCCTCGAGGTCGAATGGGACGGCCCCCACCGGCTCGTCCTCGAGACCCAGCAGCACGTCGACCGGGAGACGGTCCGCGCCGTCGCGATGCAGAACACTGCCGGGCTCGCCCGCGGCGCCGCCGTCCGGTCGACCGGACGTCCGATCACCGTCCCGGTCGGCGAGGCGGTGCTGGGGCGGATGCTGAACGTGGTCGGCGAACCGATCGATCGGCTGGGCGACATCCCGGGCGACGTCGAGCGCCGGTCGATCCATCGCCGCGCCCCGACCCTCGCCGAGACCGGCTGCTGGCGCGAGGTCTTCCAGACCGGCATCAAGGTCATCGATCTGCTGGCGCCGCTCGCCAAGGGGGGCAAGGCGGCGATGTTCGGGGGCGCCGGCATCGGCAAGACGGTGCTGATCATGGAATTGATCCGCACCACCGTCGAGCGATACGCCGGCGTCGCGGTGTTCGCGGGCATCGGCGAGCGCTCCCGGGAGGGCCACGAACTGCTTCTGGAACTGAAGCAGTCCGGCGTCCTCGGCAAGACGGCGCTGGTGTTCGGACAGATGAACGAACCGCCGGGCGCCCGCTGGCGGGTGGGCATGACCGCGCTCACCGTCGCCGAGCACGTCCGCGACGCGATGGGAGAAGACGTTCTGCTGCTGATCGACAATGTCTTCCGGTTCGTTCAGGCGGGCGGGGAGGTGTCGGGGCTGCTCGGGCGGCTGCCGTCGCGGGTCGGCTATCAGCCGACGTTGGCGAGCGAGATTGCCGAGCTCGAACAACGCATCGCCTCCGTCGGCGACCGGGCGATCACCGCCATCCAGGCCGTCTATGTTCCGGCCGACGATTTCACCGACCCGGCGGTGGCGGAAACATTCAGTCATCTCGACTCCAGCATCGTGCTGTCGCGCGAGATGGCGAGCGAAGGGCTGTATCCGGCGATCGATCCCCTGGCCTCGACGTCGGTGCTGCTGGAGCCGTCGACGGTCGGCGAGACCCACTACCGGCTTGCAGAGGACGTCCGCCGGACCATCGCCCACTATCGAGAGCTGCAGGAGATCATCTCGCTGCTCGGAATGGAGGAGCTGAGCGTCACCGATCGCGCGACGGTCCGCCGGGCGCGGCGCCTGTTGCGGTTCCTGAGCCAGCCCTTCCTGGTCACCGAGGCGTTCACCGGCAAGCCGGGACGGTCGGTCGGTATCGATGCCACCCTCGCCGGCTGCCGCGCCATCCTCGACGGCGAGGGTGACGGCTGGCCGGAGAGCACGTTCTACATGGCCGGGGACTTCGACGAGGTCCGCGACCGCCAGCGCCAGGGCCAGGGCCGGGAGGCCGCGGCGTGAGGCTGCTGATTACCACCCCGGTCGCGGTCGTCGCCGATCTCGACGACGTGGTTCACGTGCGGGCCGAGGACGAATCCGGGGCCTTCGGCATTCTGCCGCGGCACGCCGACTTCCTGACCGCGCTGGCGATCTCGGTGGCGAGCTGGCGGGACGGCGACGGTCGCGAGGGCCATGTCGCGGTCCGCGGCGGTGTCTTCCGCGTCCGCGACGGTCATCGGGTCGAGATCGCGACCCGCGAAGCGGTCCGCGGCGACGAGCTCGAGACCCTGGAAACGGAAGTGCTGCGCCGCTTTCGCGCCGATGCCGAGCGCGAACAGCGGGCCCGCACCGCCACCGCCCGGTTGGAACTGGCCGCCCTTCGCCACCTGCGCGGTTTCCTGTCCCCGGGGGAAGGCGATCATCGCACCGCACCGACGGTGGCCGCGGCGGACGATCGCGACCGGCGGAGAACGCGCCGATGACGACCCTTCCGCCGAACCACGAGACCTTGCGTCGCTCCATCCGCACCCGCCGCGAGCGCCGCGATCGATGGCAGAGGGAGGGTGAGCGGTCGCTCGCCCAGACCCTCGGCATGATCGGGGCCTTGGGCTGGCTGGTGGTGATCCCGATCCTGATCGGCATCCTGCTCGGCCGCTGGCTGGACCGGACCTGGGACACCGGCATCCTGTGGACCGCGGCGCTGCTGCTGGTCGGGCTGGTGGCCGGATGCACCCTGGCGGGGAAAAGGATCCAGGAGCCGTGAGCGCAGCCTTGTTCGCCACCGTGATCGCCGCGACCGCGGTCGGCGTGGTGGTGGGGCTCGCCTATTTCGCCGCGCTCGGTGTCAACGTCCGGCTCTATCTCGACGGACGGGCGCGTTGGCGGCCGCTGGCCCTGCACGCGGTGCGGATCGCCGCCGCCGCGGCCGCGTTCTGGGGCCTGGCGACACAAGGCGTGGCGCCGGTGCTGGCCGGCCTCGCCGGATTCCTGATCGCCGGCACCGTCGCCCGGCGATGGCTGGCGGGACGATCGTGATGGACCGCGCGGCGATCTCGACCCGCATTCTGTTCACGGTCGGGCCGGTGCCGATCAGCGACGTGATCGTGGTGACATGGGTGATCATGGCGGCCCTCGCGCTCGGCAGCTTCCTCTCGACCCGCCGGCTGTCGGTCCGGCCGGGCCCCGGCCAGGCGATGATCGAACTCGTCGTTACCGGCATCGCGGCGCAGATCGAGGATGCGATCAGGCGGCCCGCCGCCCCGTTCTTGCCGCTGATCGCAACACTCTTCATCTTCCTCGTCGTCGCCAACCTGTCGCTGCAGCTGCCGGGGGTGGTGGCGCCGACGGCACGCCTGGAAACGGCGGCCGCGCTGGCGCTGATCGTGTTCTTCGCCGCCCATGTCTACGGCATCCGCAGTCGCGGCGTGAAGGGCTACCTCGGCCGCTACCTGAAGCCCAACCCGCTGCTGCTGCCGCTCAACATTCTCTCCGAGCTCACCCGCACCCTGTCGCTGACGGTGCGGCTGTTCGGCAACATCATGAGCCATCAGCTGATCATCGCACTGTTGGTGGCGATCGCCGGCCTGCTGGTGCCGATCCCGATCATGGCGCTCGGCATCCTGATCGGTCTCGTGCAGGCCTACATCTTCAGCGTCCTCGCCACCCTGTTTCTCGGCGCCGCGGTCGGCGCCTTCGAATCCCATTGAGAGGTTGCCATGACCGTCGACGAAATCAGCATCATCGGCGCGGTGATTGCCGTGTCGTTCGGGGCGATCGGCCCGGCTTTGGCCGAGGGACGGGCGATCGCCGCGGCGATGGACGCCATCGCCCGCCAGCCGGAGGCCGCCGGCACCCTGTCGCGCACCCTGTTCGTCGGGCTGGCGATGATCGAGACGATGGCGATCTACTGCCTCGTCATCGCCCTGCTGCTGCTCTTCGCCAACCCGTTCGTCGGCTGACATGCACTTCGACTGGTGGACGCTGGCGCTGGAAGCCGTCAATTTCCTGATCCTCGTCTGGCTGCTGCAGCGCTTTCTCTACAAACCGGTGATGGCGGTCGTCGCCCGGCGCCGGCAGGAGGTCGACGCCGCGTTCGCAGAGGCGACCGAGGCCCGCAGATGCGCGGACGCCGAGGCGGAGACCTATCGCCAGAAGCTGGCGTCGATCGAAGAGGAGCGGCTCGCCGTCCTCGCCACCGCGCGGACCGAGATCGAGGAGGAGCGCCAGCGGCGGCTCGGGGAAGCGCGCGCCGAGGCCGAGGCGTTGCTCGCCCGGCAGCGGCAGGTGATCGCGGACGATCGGGCGGGGGCACTCGACGATCTCCGCAATGGCGCCGCCGACCTGGCGGTGTCGCTGGCGACGGCGTTGCTGCGCGACGCGACCGACGGGGCGCTGGCGGAGGCTTTTCTCGAGCGCCTGCGGCAGCGGCTGATCGCGATGTCGGAGGCCGATCGGGCCCGCCTGCTCGGACCGGTCGGCGAACCGACGGTGCTGCGGGTGGTGACCGCGCCGGCGCTCGACGAGATCGGGCGGCAGCGCTGGCGCCAGCGCCTCGCCGAACTGGTCTGCGAACCGTGCGCGGTCGACTTCGACGTCGACGACGGGCTGGTCGCTGGGGCCCGCATCCATTTCCCCGCCGCGATCCTGGAGCTCAGCTGGAGCAGCGCCTTGAGGGAGGCGAGAAACGACCTCGTCGGCGATGAATCGGCTGCATGACGACTTGGCACGCTGGCTGGAGGGTGCCCGCGCGCGCTCGACCGCGGTCAAGCCCGCGCCGCGCCTGGAGCAGATCGGCCGCGTCGAGCGGGTCGGCGACGGTGTCGCGGTCGTCTCCGGCCTCGCCGACGCCCGACAGGACGAGCTGCTGCGCCTCGGCGACGATCTCCACGGCCTCGCGGTGACCCTCGATCGGGCCTCCGTCGGCTGCGTGCTGTTGTCGCCATGGGAGACGGTCGCCGCCGGGTTCGAGGTTCGCGGCACCGGCGGCGGCGTCAAGGTGCCGGTGGGCGAGGCGCTGCTGGGGCGGATCGTCGATCCGCTCGGCCGTCCGCTCGACGGCGGGCGGCGGCCGGAGGCGGCACGGCTGGAGGCGATCGACCGACCGGCGCCGGCGATCGTCGACCGGGACCTCGTCACCGTCCCGTTGCAGACCGGCATCACCGTGATCGACGCGATGATTCCGCTCGGTCGCGGCCAGCGGGAACTGATCATCGGCGACCGCAAGACCGGGAAGACCGCCGTCGCCGTCGACGCGATCATCAACCAGCGCGACAGCGACGTCGTCTGCGTCTACGTCGCCGTCGGTCAGAAGGCATCCTCGGTCAACCAGGTGATCGACGCCGTCCGCCGACACGGTGCGCCCGAGCGGTGCGTGTTCGTGATCGGCGAAGCGGACAGCGCCCCCGGCCTGCAATGGATCGCGCCCTATGCCGCCTGCACCATCGCCGAGTACTTTCGCGATCGCGGTGGCGATGCCTTGCTGGTCATCGACGACCTGACCAAGCACGCCGTCGTCTACCGGACGCTGTCTTTGCTGTTGCGCCGGCCGCCGGGCCGCGAGGCCTATCCCGGCGACATCTTCTACATTCACGCCCGGCTGCTCGAACGCGCCGCCAGGCTCGCCGCCGAACGGGGCGGCGGATCGCTGACGGCGCTGCCGATCGCCGAGACCCAGGCGGGCAACCTCAGCGCCTACATCCCCACCAATCTGATCTCGATCACCGACGGCCAGATCTACCTCGAACCGAAACTGTTCAACGAGGGTCTGAAGCCGGCGGTGAACGTCGGCAAGAGCGTCTCCCGGGTCGGCGGCAGGACGCAGGCGCCGGCGATCAAGGCGCTGACGGGCAGCCTGCGTCTCGACTACACGCAGTTTCTCGAGCTCGAGGTGTTCACCCGCTTCGGGGCCACGGTCGACGAGGCGACCGGCAAGGCGGTGGAGCACGGCCGCCGCATCCGCGCGATCCTGAACCAGCGCCAATGCGAGCCTTTACCGCTGGGCCTCCAGGTGGCCTTGCTTCTTGCGGTCGGTGGGCGCGCCCTCGATCCGCTTCCCGTGGAGGCCGTCGAGGTGTTCAAGGGCCGGCTGAAGCCCTGGCTGGACGCCCGATGCCGCGACGTCGTCGTGCGCATCACGCGGACCGGCAGGCTCGCGGACGGCGATCGCCTCACCCTCGACCGTCACGTCCGCGCCTTGGCGGCCGAGCTGGCCGAGGGCTAGGCGATGGAGCGGCTGGCCCGGCTGCGCGCCCGCATCGGCAGCGTCGAGGAGCTGCGCGACGTGGCGCACACCATGCGTGCCCTCGCCGCGGTGCGGATGCGCCAGGCCGACGAGGCGCTCTCCGGAGCGCGCGCCTACGCGGCGGTCGTCGGTGCCGCCCTGGCCGATGCTCTCGCCCTGATCCCCCCGCACGAGCGGCTGGCGTCGCCGCGTCGCGACGGGCGCGGGCTCCTGGTGTTCGGCAGCGAGAACGGGTTCGTCGGCGCCCTCAACGAAGTGGTCGTCGACCATGCCGCTGCCGCCCTCGGCGAGGGGGACCGCCTGTTCGTGGTTGGCAGCCGTGCCACCCGGGCGGCGCGCGAACGCGGGCTCGACGTCGACTGGGCGCTGCCGATGACGTCGCGGCGCGACAGCGTTCCGACCGTCGCCCGCCAGATCGCCGCCGCCCTCTACCGGCGGTTCGAGGCGGAGCAGATCTCCCGTCTCGACATGATGTTCGCAGAGGTCGGCGGCCCCGGACAGTGGACCTGCCGACGCCAGTCGCTGCTGCCTCTCGATCCGGCGGCGTTCCAGGCCGAGTCGGACGGCGCGTCGCCGGTGCACTATCTTCCGGCGCCGCGGCTGGTGGACCTGCTGGTGGAGGAGTACTTCTTCGCCGAGCTGACCCGCGGCGCGATGGAGGCGTTCGCCGGCGAGAACACCGCCCGGGTGGCGGCGATGAGCGCCGCCCACGACAACATCGAACGCAGGCTCGGGGAGCTGAAGTGCGAGGAGGACCGGCTCCGCCAGGAGGAGATCACCACCGAGCTGATCGACGTGGTGACCGGCAGCGAGGCGCTCCTTCATCCACGCCCCTGACACCGGCGCTCGCGGATGGGGCGCCCGTCGGGGCTCACGACCGGCGGGCCTGGACGTACAGCGCGGTGATCGTGGCCTCGCCGAGGGCGCGACAGGCCTCCAGCCGGTGCAAACCCTCGACCAGCACCAGGCGTCCCTCGTCCCGGCGGACCAGGATCGGTGTCTTCTGGCCGTCGGCGAGGATGCTCTCGGCGAGCGCCTCGACCCGTGTCGCATCGAGGGTCTTTCGCCGCTTGGCCGGAACGTAGATGTCGTCGATGCGGACCGTCACGTCTTCCATGGCTTCGCCCCCCGGCAGCGTCGTCGTCGCCGTCGCGAAACCATTGTCGGCTCTCGCCCGCTGGCGCCCGAGGCGCCGTCGCTGCAGAACGGGCGGACGCCCGAGACGGCGGCGGCCGGTGTGGTCGCCGGCACTAAAGGGTCAACAGGATGACCCCGAGCCAGGCACAACCGACGGCGGCGCACGCCAACAGATCGGGCCAGTGCTTCGGAAGTGAACCACGCATCGCACCCTCCTCGTTGCTTTTGCGTGACCAGCGGCGAGCCCGGGTCGGCCATGAACGGCGAGCTTCGTGGGATTGCAACGGCCCGCGGCCGCGACCCTGCCCCGGTTCCCGACCATCGGGCGGCGACGGCCCGATCCCCGCACTGGCCCGCCCGTCCGGGTCGGCGACGGCGGGAAGCGGCTGCCTTCGCCCCTCCGCGACAGACCCCCCGGTCACGAGTATCGGCGCTAATCTACCACGATCGCGGGCGGCGGCGGTAGCGGATTCCCGCCTTGCCGCCCCGTGCCATCGGGACCGTGCCGCACCGAGAGCGCCGACGGCGAGCGCGGCGCCGACGGGCCTCCGCGCGGCGGCGCCGCGAACTATCGGCGCGGCGCGAGCTCGATGCCGGAAACGCGCAGGGCGTCGATCCGCCGGCGCAGAACCTGCACCGGATCGCCCGCGTCGGCCGGCTCCGCCCCGC
>JBHJOP010000030.1:0-9906 GCA_050329575.1 Rhodospirillales bacterium
GTGTGATGCGCCGGCGCCGGCCGGCGGCGGCCGGTGTGATGCGCCGGCGCCGGCCGGCGGCACCGGTGCGCCGATGCGGGACGCCGGGATCCACTCCGGAAATCCTTGGCGCCGGCAGAGGACGTCGGGGCGTCGCTCGGCATACCGAACCGCCGTGTGATAGTCGAAGGGACCGATCTCCCTGCCGTCGACATGAAAGAACCACTCATGCATCGCATTCGCCTCGTCGCTTCGGATCCGGCCGACAGCGTCGTGGTCGGGTCGCACGGGCGCCTGCTCGACCGGCCTCGGAGGGAGTAGCCAGAGTGCGCAATCGCGGTTAACGTCGGGTTGACGGTCGGCATCGGGGGGTGTGCCGAAGACACGAGCCTCGGAGAGCGATCGAGGACGGTTCGTCGGCGACCCTCGGGCGGTGCGCCGCAACCGCCGTCGAAGGCCCGCTTCCGGGCCGCTCGGTCGGTCGACAGGACGAACCAAGGAGAACATCCGTGATGCGGAACCCCCGTTCGCCGACCCCCCACCCCTATGTCCCCGAGCTCGCCGACCAGCTCCGGAGGGGCGAGATCGGTCGGCGTGAGTTCCTGCGATCCGTCACCCTGCTCGGCGTGTCGGCGGCGGCGGCCTATGCCATGCTCGGCCCTCTCCGCGGCGGGCGGATCGCTCCGGCGGCGCGCGCCGAGGTGCCGAAACCCGGCGGAACGTTGCGGATGTCGATGCGGGTTCCGCAGGCGGCCGATCCGGCGACCTACGACTGGACGGAGAAGAGCAACATCGCCCGCCACATGACCGAATACCTGGTGAAGACCGGAGCCAACAACGTCACCCGTCCCCACCTCTGCGAGCGGTGGGAGGCGTCCGCGGACCTGAAGACCTGGACCCTGCATCTGCGCAAGGGGGTGACATGGTCCAACGGCGACCAGTTCAACGCCGACGATGTGGTCTTCAACTTCGAGCGCTGGCTCGATCCGAGGACGGGCTCGTCCAACCAGGGGCTGTTCTCGGCGATGGTCTCCGAAGCCGACACCGGCAAGACGGACAAGGACGGCAATCCGATCCGCTCGCGAACGATGACCCAGGGCGCGGTCGAAAAGATCGACGACCACACCGTCCGCCTCAATCTCAACCGTCCCGAACTCGCGATCCCCGAGAACCTGTACGACTACCCGACGGCGATCGTCCACCGCCGGTTCGAGGACCAGGGAAGCGACATCACCAAGAGCCGGGTGGGGACGGGACCGTTCGAACTGGTCGAGTATTCGGTCGGCGACAAGGCGGTGCTGAGAAAGCGGCCGGGTTACTGGGGCGGCGAGGTCCATCTCGACGGCATCACCTACATCGACCATGGCGACGACGCGGCGGCCGGACTGGCCGCGCTGTTGTCCGGTCAGGTCGACCTCGTCTACGAGACGTTCGTCCAGCAGATCGACATCGTCACCGGCCATCCCGACCTCGTCCTGTTCGAAACGCAAACCGCACAAACCGGCGTCGCCCGCATGCAGGTCGACAAGAAACCGTTCGACGACCCCCGGGTGCGCACCGCTGTCCGCCTGTGCCAGAACCACGGCCGGCTCCTCGAGCTCGCCTACCGCGGCCGCGGCCTTCCCGCGCAGGACCATCACGTGGCACCGGTCCATCCCGAATACGCGCCGATGGAACCGCCGAACCAGGATTATCCGCTGGCGAGAAAGCTGCTCGCGGACGCCGGCCACCCGGATGGTCTCACCCTCGAGATCATCTGCAAGAAGGAACCCCCCTGGGAGCTCGCGACGGTGCAGGCGCTGGCCGAGATGTGCGCCCCGGCGGGGATCCGGATCAAGATCAACGTGATGCCGAATACCCAGTACTGGGAGGTGTGGGACAAGGCGGATTTCGGCTTTACCGCGTGGGCGCACCGCCCGCTCGGGGTGATGGCCCTCAACCTCGCCTACCGGTCCGGCGTTCCCTGGAACGAGACCCATTACAGCAATCCGGAATTCGACCGCCTGCTGGATGCCGCATCGGCCGCCCTCGACGTGAACGCGCGGCGCCGGCACATGGAACGCCTTCAGAAAATCCTGCAAGCCGATGCGGTCATCGCGCAACCGTTCTGGCGCTCGATGTTCGCCGCCGGTCACCAGCGGGTGCGCGGGTACCGGATCCACCCGACGCTCTATCACCACCAACTCAACGAGGTGTGGCTCGCCTGAACGGGACCGGCGCCGATGGTCCCGCTTCCGCGGCCCGATCCCGCCTGACGAGCGGACCGGAGCGTGGCAGGCATGGTGGTCTTCGTCGTCAAGCGCCTCGTCGCGCTCGCGCTCACCATGCTGGTGGTCTCGGCGCTGGTGTTTCTGCTCCTGGAACTGACGCCCGGCAGCGTCGCGACCAAGGTTCTCGGGCCCTACTCGACCGAGGAGCAGCGGACCCTGTGGCTGGAGGCGCACGGGTATTCCGAGCCGGCGTGGTCCCGGTACCTGGCCTGGGTCGGCAGGTTCGTGACCGGCGACTTCGGCGAGTCGATCCGCTTCAAGGCGCCGGTCGCCGACGTTCTGTGGCCGCGGCTGCGGAACACCGCCGTGCTCGGCTTCTGGGTGTTCGCGGTGATGGTCCCGATCTCGCTGCTTCTCGGCGTTCTCGCCGGGATGCGTGAGGGATCGCTGCTCGACCGGTCGATCTCGGTGATCTGCGTCGTCACCACCTCGATCCCCGAGTTCGCGAGCGCGGTGTTTCTGTCCGCCCTGTTGGTGTTCTGGCTCGGCATTCTGCCCGGGACGAGTCCGATGAGCGACGGCTTCGACTGGACCCAGCTGGTGCTGCCGGTGATGGTGCTGGTCCTGTACGATTTCGGCTACGTGGCGCGGATGACCCGCGCATCGATGGCCGACGTGATGACCACCGCCTACATCCGGACCGCCGTGCTCAAGGGACTGCCCTGGCGGCGGGTGATCTTCGGGCATGCGCTCCGCAACGCCCTGATCACGCCGTTCACCGTGATCACCCTGCAGGTCAACTGGCTGCTCTCCGGCGTCATCGTCGTCGAGTTCTTTTTCGCCTACAAGGGCTTCGGCGCGTTGCTGCTGGAGGCGTCGCTCAATCAGGACATCTTCCTGATCGAGGCCTGCGCCATGGTCGCGGTGTTCGTCGCCGCCGCCACCCAGACCATCGCCGACGTCGGCTATGCCGTCCTCAACCCGCGGATCCGGTTCCGGTGAGGCGGTGAGATGAACGATCCCGCGCCAACCGTCTCCCCTCGACGGACGACGGGCGGAGCCCTCGGGCGGGCGCTCCGCTCGTTCGCGCTGATTCGCGAGAGCGGCGTCGGCATGATCGGCGTCGGACTGGTCGCGATCTGGCTTCTGGTCGCCCTGTTCGCTCCGCTGATCGCCCCGTTCGATCCCAACGCCACCCTGCAGCCGTTCGCCAAGCCCGGCACGGTGTCCGCGCAGGGTGGCACCTTCTGGCTCGGCACCGACCACATCGGCCGCGATATCCTCTCCCGGATCGTCTGGGGATCGCGACCGGTGCTGTTCTACGCGCCGCTGGCCACCGCCGGCGCCTACCTGGTCGGCATCCCGATGGGGCTGGCCGCCGGCTACTTCCGCGGCGGAACCGACGCCGTCATGTCCTTTCTCGCCAACATCATCCTGTCGTTCCCGGTGCTGGTGCTCTACATCCTGGTGATCGCCACCATCGGCGCCTCCGGCATCAACATCGTCATCGCCATCACCTTCGCCAGCGCGCCCGGGATCATGCGCATCGTCCGCGGCCAGGTGTTCGATCTGCGCACCCGCGACTATGTCGCCGCCGCCCAGACCCGGGGGGAGTCCTCCTGGTACATCATGCTGGTGGAGATCCTGCCCAACGCCCGGGGGCCGCTGATCGTGGATGCGTGCCTGCGCCTCGGCTACGTCGTCATCACCATCGGCGTCCTCGGCTTCCTCGGCCTCGGCCTGCCGCCGCCCGATCCCGACTGGGGGGGCATGATCAACGAGACGCGGGGGATGGCGCTCGCGTTTCCGCACATGACCGTGTTCCCGTGCATCGCCATCTCGTCCCTGGTCCTCGGCTTCAACATGCTCGCCGACGGTCTCCGCGAGATCTCGCTGCGGGATTGACATGGATCCCGCCGCCGATCCCCCGCTCCTGGAAATCGAGGATCTCTCCGTCTCGTACGTCACCCGCGCCGGCGAGATCCCGGCGGTGGTCGATCTCTCGTTGACGGTGCGCGCCGGCGAGAGCGTCGGCCTGGTCGGCGAATCCGGCTGCGGCAAGTCGACGGTCGCGATGGCGATCATGGGGGACCTGGGTCGCAACGGCGGCATCGTCGGCGGCTCGATCCGCTTCAAGGGCCGCGATCTCGCGAGGCTCGGCGCGAGGGAACTGCGCCGGCTGCGGGGCTCCGAGGTGGCGATGGTCTATCAGGAGCCGATGGCGGCGCTCAATCCGAGCCTCACCATCGGCAGCCAGCTGATCGAGGTGCCGATCACCCACCGCGGCGCGGGGCGCAAGGAAGCCTTCGCCCTTGCCGTCGAGATGCTCGCGGAGGTGAAGCTGCCGGACCCGGAGCGGGTGATGGCGGCCTACCCCCACCAGATCTCCGGCGGCCAGCAACAGCGGGTGGTCATCGCCATGGCGTTGCTGGGCGAGCCGTCGCTGTTGCTGCTCGACGAGCCGACGACGGCACTCGACGTCACCGTCGAAGCCGGAATCGTAGACCTGTTGAGAGAGCTGAGCACCAGGTTCGGCACCGCCCTCGTCTACGTCTCCCACAACATCGGTCTGCTTCTCGAGACCTGTGAGCGCGTCTCGGTGATCTACGCCGGCCAGGTGGTCGAGGAAGGTCGGATCCGGGACGTGTTCGCAAGCCCCCTGCATCCGTACACCCGGGGTCTGTTCGGGTGCATCCCGCGTCCCGGCAGCGACAAGAACGCCGTCCCGCTGACACCGATTCGCGGTCGGCTTCCACGGCCCGGTGAACGACCGCGGGGCTGCTTGTTCGGACCGCGCTGCGATCACTTCCGGGGCGGGCTCTGCGATCGCGCACCGGTCGGGATGGAGCCGGGCGGCACCGCGGCGCACCGGGTCCGCTGCCTGCGCTGGAGGGAGATCCCGGCCGCGACCGCAACGCCGGAAACGAGCGGCCGTGAACGCATCGTCTTCGGCGAGGAGCTGCTGCGCGCGACCGCGCTGCAGAAGCATTACCCCGTTCGCGACCGGTCGCTGGCGGCGATGGTTGCCGGAAGGACCGTCCGCTACGTCAAGGCCAACGAGACCCTCGACCTCGACGCGCGGGTCCGCGAAACCGTCGCCATCGTCGGCGAGTCCGGATGCGGCAAGTCGACCTTCGCCAGGGTACTGATGGGATTGGAGACGGCGACCGGCGGCGAATTGCGGTTCGCAGGCGAGGAGATCGGCCGGCTGCCGGTTGGTCGGCGCCGCCGGGCGCAGCTGGCTTCGCTGCAGATGGTGTTCCAGAACCCGGGCGAGACCCTCAATCCCAGCCGCTCCATCGGGTCCCAGATCGAACGGGTGATCGCGAGGCTGGCCGATACGTCCGACAGGGTGGCGACCCGCAACCGGATGATGGACCTGCTCGAGAGCGTCAACCTGCCGCGGGAGTTCTGCGAACGCCTGCCGCGCCAGCTCTCGGGAGGCCAGAAGCAGCGCGTCGGCATCGCCCGCGCCTTCGCCGCCGATCCGAGGCTGGTGGTCGCCGACGAACCGGTCTCGGCCCTCGACGTCTCGGTGGCGGCCGCGGTGACCGAACTGTTGCTGGACATCCAGCGTCGGTGCGGGACCACGCTCCTGGTCATCAGCCACGACCTCGGCATCGTTCGCTATCTCGCCGATCGGATCGTCGTCATGTACCTCGGCCGGATCATGGAAACCGGCACCAGCGAGCAGGTGTTCGCGCCGCCCTATCACCCCTATACCGAGGCGTTGCTGTCGGCGATGCCGATCGCCGATCCCGATGTCGAGAAGCGGCGGATCGTGCTCGAGGGGATGCCGCCGAGCCCCCTCGATCCGCCCACGGGATGCCCGTTCGCCGCCCGCTGCCCGCGCAAGGTGGGCGACATCTGCGACACCGAGCCGCCGCCGCGCAAGTCCGCCTATCCGAACCACGTCATCGCCTGCCACATCCCGCTCGAGCAGCTGATCGAGGTCGAACCGGTGTTCCGGACCGTCCGCAACCGGGCGCCGGAATAGCCGGCGACGGCGACGGACGGGAAGCCGTCAACAGCCGTCGCCGCGCGCAGGAGCTCACCGAGTTCCGTCCGGGCAGCCGCCGGGCTCCAGTTGGACGGTGGCATGGGAGATGCCGTAGGCCGACCGCAGGAAGCCGGTGATCGCCGCCAGCGTCTCGCCGGAGTCGGCGCCCGACCGCAGCTTGGCGTGGAGGGTCAGCAGCGGACGTTCGGTGGTCAGCGACCAGGCGTGCACGTGGTGGATGTCCTCGACCTCGGGAATGGCCCCGGTCAGGCGCGCGCGCAGCTCGGCGACGTCGAGCCAATCCGGGGCCCCCTCGAGGAGAATGTGGGCCGACTTCCGCACCAGCCTCCAGGCGCTGCGGGCGATCAACCCCGCGACGAACAGCGACAGCAGCGGATCGATCGGCGTCCAGGCCGTGGCCAGGATCACCGCTCCGGCGACGATCGCCGCGACCGAGCCCAGAAGATCGCCGAGAACGTGCAGGGCCGCCCCGTGAACGTTGAGGTTGCCGCGATCGCCACCTTGCAGGACGGCGAACGTCGCCAGATTGACGACCAGGCCGGCGACGGCCACCGCCAGCATCATCCCGCCGAGGATCTCGATCGGCGCCATCAGCCGGCGGATCGCCTCGATCGCGATCCAGCCGACGACGGCGATCAGCGTCACCCCGTTGACGAACGCGGCCAGCACCTGGAAGCGGTGGTAGCCGTAGGTTCGCCGCGGATCGGGCACGCGCCTGCCGATCCGGAACGCGGTCCATGCCAGCGCCAGGGCAGCCGTGTCGGTGAACATGTGGCCGGCGTCGGCGAGCAGCGCCAGCGAGCCGGTGAGCACGCCTGCGATGGCCTCGACGACCATGAACGCACCGGTCAGCACCATCGCGATGAGCAGCCGTCTCTCGTCGCCGGTATCGCCGGGTGCGGGATCGTGAGCCATGCGTCATCATAGCCGACACGCCTGCAACGAACAGGATCCGTCCGCGGTCGAGACGGACCCGCGGCCGAAAAACCGCCGTCGGAGCGCACAAAGCTTTGGCAAAACACCAGGAATGCTTGCTATGGTCGCGCTGGGGAGGCGCCGTTCCCCGCCGGCGATCGGCGACGGAGTCAAGAACAAGCACACGTGAGCGAGACGCCCTGATGAACAACGACAAACAGCGAAACGCCGACACTCGCGGTCCCGTGTCGCCGGAGGAGTTCCAGGAAATGGTGGCCGAGGTCGCCAGCGTGGCCTGGGAATCGGCCGGCAAGCAGTCCGGCAGGGCCTTGGATTTCTGGCTGGCCGCCGAGCGCTACGTTCGCGGCATGACGGCGATGGTGGCGCGGACGCCTTGGTGGCCGTTCCTGGACGAGGGCGTGCTGACGGGCATGCGCGACAGCTCGGCCGTCTACTTCAAGCGGATCCGCGAGCTCGCGCACCTGATGTGGCAGGCGGGAGGCGAGCAGATCGGGTCGCCGCTCGACATCTGGCTCGCGGCGGAACGGCACATTCTGGTGGTGATGGCCTCGGCGATCCGATCGGCGAGCTCGGCGGCGGTGGCCGGAGACACCCTGGCGCGGGCGTTCGGAACCTTCTCGCCGGTCGCCCACATCGACCTCATTCGCCTGACCGCCTATCAGATGTGGGAGCTGGCGGGTCGGCACCACGGCCATGCCCTCGACGACTGGCTGGACGCGGAGGAGGCGGTGCTCAACCGATTGATGAGGGCTCCGGAGCCGACGAACCCCCCGCCGGGGACGACCCCGACGCGCCCGCGTTCACCCTGATCCATCGGCGCCGCCGCCCCGCTCATCCGTCTCCCGCGCACCCGCCGTCACGCCATCCTCGGGAACGGCGCCGCACCGGTCCGGGTGGGCGCGCGCAGAGCGGGCGATCCGAAGGGCTTGTCGGGGGCGGGTGAATTCGGCATTCTCCCGCATCCCTGACCGTCGAGGACAGCGAATGACCAGCGATCGCGTCTACCTGTACGATTGCACCCTGCGCGACGGCGCGCAGACCCAGGGGGTGGATTTCAGCGTGGTCGACAAGGCGGCGATCGCGCGCGAGCTGGACGCCATCGGGATCGACTACATCGAGGGTGGCTGGCCGGGGGCCAACCCCACCGACGACGCCTTTTTCGCCGCACCGCCGCCGCTCCATCGGGCTCGCCTGTCGGCGTTCGGGATGACGCGGCGGTCGGGCCGCAGCGCCGACAACGATCCCGGCCTCAACGCCCTGCTGCACACCAAGGCGACGGTGGTGTGCATGGTCGGCAAGACCTGGGATTTCCAGGTCGAGGTGGCACTCGACATCGGCCTCGACGAGAACGTCGCGATGATCACCGACAGCATCCGCCACGCGCGGACCCGGGTGGCCGAGGTGATGTTCGACGCCGAGCATTTCTTCGACGGCTACAAGGCCAACCCGGACTACGCGCTCGCCTGCGTCAGGGCCGCCGCCGCGGCCGGCGCCCGCTGGATCGTGTTCTGCGATACCAACGGCGGAACGCTGCCGCACGAGATCGAGCGCATCGTCGGCGAGGTCGCCGCCCACATCCCCGGCGACCGGCTCGGCATCCACTGCCACGATGACACCGGCAACGCCGTCGCCAACAGCCTGGCCGCGGTGCGCGCCGGCGTGCGCCAGGTGCAGGGCACCCTCAACGGCCTCGGCGAACGATGCGGCAACGCCAACCTGATCTCGATCATCCCGTCGCTGGCGCTGAAGATGGGGTACGACCTCGGCGTCGGTCCCGCCGATCTGACGCGGTTGACCCACGTCTCGCGGCTGCTCGACGAGCGGCTGAACCGGGCGCCCAACCGCGGCGCGCCCTACGTCGGCGAGACGGCGTTCGCGCACAAGGGCGGCCTGCATGTTTCGGCGGTGGAGAAGGATCCCCGCTGCTACGAGCACATCGTCCCCGAGCTGGTCGGCAATCACCGGCGCATCGTCGTCTCCGACCAGTCGGGCCGCGCCAACATCCTGGCGCGCTTCCGCGACATCGGACTGGCGATCGACCCCAACAACCCCAAGGTCGTCGAACTGCTCGATACCGTGAAAGCGCGCGAGTTCGACGGCTACGCCTACGACGGTGCCGAGGCCAGTTTCGAGTTGCTGGCCCGCCGGGCGATCGACGGCGTGCCCGAGTATTTCCGCTGCACCGCCTTCCGGGTGATCGACGAACGCCGCTGGAACGCCCGCGGCGAACTCGTCACGCTGTCGGAGGCGACGGTCAAGATGGAGGTCGGCAACCGCCCGTACATGACGGTGGAAGAGGGCAACGGCCCGGTCAACGCGCTCGACGCGGCGCTCCGCAAGGTGCTGATCCCCGTCTATCCGCAGCTCGAAACGGTCCGCCTCGTCGACTACAAGGTGCGCATCCTCACCCCCGGCGACGGCACCCGCGCGGTCACCCGGGTGATGATCGAATCGGCCGCCGAGCGTGGCGAGCACTGGTCGACGGTCGGCGTCTCCACCAACATCATCGACGCCTCCTACATGGCGCTCTACGACAGCATCGTCTACAGGCTGTTCCGCGACGGCGTCACCGTCGCCGACGCCTGATTCGATGGCCGGCACCGACGGACGCCGCCCCGCCGCGGGCGGCGCGGGACCGGTGGTGGTGCTGGTGGAACCGCAGCTCGGCGAGAACATCGGCATGGCCGCCCGCGCCATGCTCAACTGCGGTCTCACGAGCTTGCGGCTGGTTCGGCCGCGCGACGAGTGGCCGAGCGCCAA
>JBHJOP010000081.1:0-2179 GCA_050329575.1 Rhodospirillales bacterium
CCACATCTTCGATGTCGGCTTTCAGTCGCGCAACTCGGAGGCCGGCAAACCGATGGTATTCGTCACCACGCTGCTGCTGCTGGCGCTGATTGTGGCAATGAACTCGAGCGCGATTTACATTCGAAACAGGCTGAAGAAGAAGTATACGAGCGGCCAATTCTAGCTGAGGAGAGGATGCCATGGTCGCAGTCGCGGCTGCCGTCGAACCGAACGTCCACTTCCCGCCGACCGCCTACCACGTGTCGCTCGCGTCCGAGGGGCCGGCCATCAGCATCGCCGATTTCGGTCTCTGGTATGGCCGAGCGCAGGCGTTGTTCGACGTGACCATGGACATTCAAAAAGGCTTCGTGACGGCGCTGATCGGCCCGTCGGGCTGCGGCAAATCAACGCTGCTTCGGTGCTTCAATCGGATGAACGACCTGATCGACGACGTCCGGGTCGACGGCCGGATGACGATCGGCGGCCAGGACATCTATGGTGCCGGCCTCGACATCATCGCGCTGCGCAAGCGCATGGGCATGGTGTTCCAGAAACCGAATCCCTTCGCCATGTCGATCTTCGACAACGTCATCTACCCGCTGCGCGTCGACGGCGTCACCAACCGCAAGGAACTTCAGGAAACGTGCGAGCGGGCCTTGCACGGCGCCGCGCTGTGGGACGAGGTCAAGGACCGCATCACCGAAAGCGCGCTCGGCCTCTCGGGCGGGCAGCAGCAGCGCTTGTGCATCGCCCGCGCCATCGCGTCGGACCCCGAGGTGCTGTTGATGGACGAGCCGTGTTCGGCCCTGGACCCCATCGCGACCGCGCGCATCGAGGATCTGATCGCCGATCTGAAGGGGCACTACACCATCGTCATCGTCACCCACAACATGCAGCAGGCGGCCAGGGTCTCGGACAACACCGCCTTCATGTACCTCGGACGGCTGATCGAATACGGCAGGACGGACGACGTGTTCACCTCGCCGAAACTGGAACGGACCCAGGACTACGTGACGGGACGTTTCGGCTGAACCCAGTCTGTGAAGGATCCGCGCCGATGACGACTGACCACACCCTCAAGGCGTTCGACCACGATCTCTCCGTCTTGCGCAAGCTGGTCGAGGATCTCGGCGATTCGGTGAACGATCAGCTCGGCCGCGCGACCACAGCGCTGTTCGAGGGCGATCGGGCGCTGGCGGAATCCGTCATCGAGGCGGATGCGGCGGTGGACGCGATCGAGCAGAACCTGCATGGCGAGGTGGTCCGACTGATCGCCCGCTACCAGGCGATGGCCGGGGACCTGCGCGAGATCGTCGCCGCCGAGCGTATCGCTTCCAACCTGGAGCGGGCCGGCGATCATGCCAAGAGCATCGCCAAGCGTTCGATCGTCCTCGGCGGCGCGGTGCCGGCTCCCGTCGCCGACATGCTCGGGCGGCTGGCGAACGAGGTGCGGACGATGCTCGCGACGGTGCTCGACGCCTTCCGGCGTCGAGACGCCGAGGACGCCGATCGTGTCTGGTTCGGCGATGCCGAACTCGACGAGCACTACGACGACTTCTTTCACCGGGTGATGTCGGGGATGCAGGACGGCCGCGAGTCGATCCTGGTCGGCACCCACCTGCTGTTCGTCGCCAAGAGCCTGGAACGGATCGGCGATCATGCCACCAACATCGCCGAGGAGATCCGGTTCATGATCACCGGCCAGCCGCGGCAACGGCGGCCGACACCCGGGTCGAGGCCGGAACCGTAAGGCTTCTGGCGCTGCGATGACGACTGCGATGATTCCCCCATGGCACGCGTTGATGGCGTGATGGTCCGGACGGCGAGAAGGGGCAGGAGGGGTGCCGACGTGCTGCGTTTCGGCGATGTCGTCATGTATCACGGGCCGCACCGGGTGTTCAGGGGTGACCGCGAGGTGGCGCTGGCGCCGACCGAGTACCGGCTGCTCGCCTTCTTGCTGTCCCATCCGACGCGGGCGTTCTCCCGCGAGGAGATCGTCGCCGCGGTCTGGCCCGAAGACCGGACGATCGAGGCGCGAAGCGTCGACGTCCACATCGCCCGCCTGCGCCGCGCTCTCGCCGTCGACGGACAGGATGACGTCATTCGCACGGTTCGCACGGTCGGTTACGCCCTCGGTTAGGACCGAGCCGTCCCGTCCCGTGCCGGTGCGCACGCGACCCGGGGCACCGAGCCGTCCGGC
>JBHJOP010000064.1:0-3703 GCA_050329575.1 Rhodospirillales bacterium
CCCGGCGCCGGGTCCCGCCGGTCGGCGCCGCCGTCGCCGAACGGCCGCGATCAGGCGCCGGATCGCGCATGATCTCGGACGACGGCGAGCAGGCCGTCGCCGTAGCGGGCCAGCTTCGCCGCGCCGATGCCCGGCAGGCGGGCGAGTTCGTCGAGCCGCCGGGGTCGGGACACCGCGATCGCCCGCAGGGTCGTGTCGTGAAAGACCACGAACGGCGGGACTCCTTGCGCCTTGGCCAGCGCCGCCCGATGCGATCGCAACGCCTCGAACAGCGCCTGTTGCCCGGGATCGGTGAGGTTCGCCTGCGGCCGCCGTGTCTCGGTCGGCCCGCCCTGTTTAACGGCCGGGTCGCGGCGAAGCGAGACCCGCCGCTCGCCGCGCAGCACCTCCCGGCAGCCCTCGCCGAGGGTGAGGCCGCCGTGGCCGTCGACGTCGACGACGAGCAGTCCCATCGCCACCAGCTGACGGACGATCGACTGCCAGGCCTGACGGGAATGCTCGCGGCCGATGCCGTAGGTACTGAGGCGATCGTGGTCGAAGCGGCGGATCCGATCGGTGTCGCCGCCGAGCAGGACGTCGACGACATGGCCGGCGCCGAACCGCTGTCCGGTCCGGTAGACGCACGACAACACCTTCTGTGCGGCCTCGGTGCCGTCGAACGTCGCCACCGGCCGCAGACACGTGCCGCAGTTGCCGCAGGGCTCCGGCTCGGGTTCGCCGAAGTATGCGAGCAGCACCTGGCGCAGACACCGCGTCGTCTCGCAATAGCCGAGCATGGCGTCGAGCTTGATCCGCTCGATTCGTTTCTGGGCCTCCGGGGCGGTGGAGGCCTGTGCGAGCCGTCGCAGCGCGACCGCGTCCCGCAGACCGTAGAGCAGCCAGGCGTCGGCGGGTCGGCCGTCGCGCCCCGCCCGGCCCGTCTCCTGGTAATAGGCCTCGATGTTCTTCGGGAGGTCGAGATGGGCGACGAAGCGGACATCCGGCTTGTCGATTCCCATCCCGAAGGCGATGGTCGCAACCACGACGACCCCATCGTCGGCGAGGAAGCGATCCTGGTGTCGGTCGCGAACCGCCTTGTCGAGCCCGGCATGGTACGCCAGCGCGGTGATCCCCGCCGCCGAGAGGTCCGCCGCGACCTTCTCCACCGATGCCCGCGACAGGCAGTAGACGATGCCGGCCTCGCCCGCATGCTCGCTGCGGATGAAGTCCAGCAACTGCCGGCGCGGATCGACCTTGGCAACCACCTGGTAGCGGATGTTCGGGCGGTCGAAGCCGGCGACGAACACACGGGCGCCGTCGAGGTGCAGCTGATCGCGGATGTCGTCGCGGGTCGGGCCGTCGGCGGTCGCGGTGAGCGCGATCCGCGGCACGGCGGGAAAGCGCTCGCGCAGCACCGCCAGCCGCCGATACTCGGGCCGGAAGTCGTGCCCCCATTGGGAGACGCAGTGGGCCTCGTCGATCGCGAACAGCGCGACCCGGCAGCGGCGCAGCAGCGCGAGGAACGATTCGCTCGCCAGTCGTTCCGGAGAGACGTAGACGAGATCGAGCCTGCCGCCCTCGAGGTCACGCTCGATCGCCGCGCATTCGGGGAACGACAACGACGAATTCAAGGTCGCCGCAGCGACGCCGAGTTGGCGGAGCGCCGCGACCTGGTCGCGCATCAACGCGATCAGCGGCGAGATCACCACCGCCGTCCCGCCGCGGCAGAGGGCGGGAACCTGATAGCACAGCGACTTGCCGCCGCCGGTCGGCATCAGCACCAGCGCGTCGCCGCCGGCGACGAGGGTGTCGATGATCTCCGCCTGCTGACCGCGGAACGACTCGAAGCCGAACACGTCGCGGAGGATGTCTATCGGCCGGGGTGCCATCGGCAGCCTTGTTGCACCAGCGGCGCGACGCTGACAAGGGGCTGGGAGTCGACGGTCATCGCCCGCTTCCGGTTATGAAAAAATAATGCCGGGCGGTCGGCGGGCGGTCTGGCATTCATCGGCGAGCGGGCTATACTCGCCACCAGCGTTAGGGGGAGGCAACGGGAGTACCCAATGGACGTCATCACCACGGACATCGCCATCGTCGGGGCCGGCGGTGCGGGCTTGCGGGCGGCCATCGCCGTCGCCGAGGCAGACCCGAAGCTGAACATCCTGCTCATCTCGAAGGTCTATCCGATGCGCAGCCACACCTGCGCGGCGGAGGGGGGCGCGGCGGGGGTCGTCAAGGCCAACGACAGCCTGGACTACCACTTCCACGATACCGTCGGCGGCGGCGATTGGCTGACCGATCAGGATGCGGTGGAGCTGTTCGTCAACGAGATCCCCAAGGAACTGACCCGGATGGAGCATTGGGGGTGCCCGTGGAGCCGGGAAGAGAGCGGTCACATCGCCGTGCGTCCGTTCGGCGGCATGAAGATCATGCGGACCTGGTTCGCCGCCGACAAGACCGGCTTCCACATGCTGCACACCCTGTTCCAGACCACCCTCAAGTACCCCTCGATCAAGCGGCTGGACGAGCATTACGCCACCGACCTGATGGTCGACGACGGCCGCGTCATCGGGACGACCTGCCTCGAGATGTGCACCGGCAAGCTGAAGCTGGTCAAAGCCAAGGCGGTGATCATCGCCAGCGGCGGGGCCGGGCGGATCTTCCCGTTCACCACCAACGGCGCGATCAAGACCGGGGACGGCATGGCGATGGCGTACCGCGCCGGGGTGGCCCTCAAGGACATGGAGTTCGTGCAGTATCACCCGACCGGTCTACCGGGCAGCGGCATCCTGTTGACGGAAGGCTGCCGCGGCGAGGGCGGCTATCTGCTCAACAAGGATGGCTACCGCTACCTGCAGGACTACGGTCTCGGTCCGGCGACGCCGGAGCCGGTGCTGAAGTCGATGGAACTCGGCCCGCGCGATCGCCTGAGCCAGGCGTTCTGGCACGAACAGCAAAAGGGACGGACGCTCAAGAGCAAGTGGGGCGACGTCATTCACCTCGACATGCGTCACCTCGGGGAGAAGAAGATCAACGAGCGGCTGCCGCTGGTGCGCGACCTGTCGCGCAGCTACGTCGGCGCCGATCCCGTCACCGACCTGGTCCCGGTGCGTCCGGTGGTCCACTACATGATGGGCGGCATCCATACCGACATCAACGCCGCCACCACCATCGACGGCCTCTATGCCGCCGGCGAATGCGCCTGCGTTTCGATCAACGGGGCCAACCGGCTCGGCTCGAACTCCCTCGGCGAGCTCCTGGTGTTCGGCGCGCGGGCCGGCCGCCACGCCGTCGAGCATATCCGGACCGCCAAGGCCGCGGCCGGCAAGCTCGCCGAGAAACAGGCGTCCGACGCGCAGGAGCGGATCAAGACGCTGTTCAAGCGCAAGGGCAAGGAACGGGTCTCGGTCCTGCGCAACGAGTTGACGCAGAGCATGGAGGACGGCTGCGGCATCTATCGCAGCGAGGACCTGTTGCAGGCCACCTGCGCCAAGGTGAGCGAGGTGCGTGCCCGCTACAAGGACGTCATGCTCGAGGACAAGAGCGGCGTGTTCAACACCGATCTGGTGCAGGTCCTCGAACTGGGGGCGATGATCGAGTGTGCACAGTCGGTCGCCGTGTCCGCGGTCGAACGCAAGGAATCGCGCGGCGCCCACCAACGCCTCGACCACGTCCAGCGAGACGACGTCAACTACCTCAAACACTCGATGGCGTACTTCAACTC
>JBHJOP010000018.1:0-49086 GCA_050329575.1 Rhodospirillales bacterium
GGCAGCGCCGCTGCCGTCGTCGCCCATCTGAAGCGATACGCCGAACCGCCGCTGGCCGAGGCGCTGGCGGGGATCGACGCCGTCGCCGACCACGGCTACGACTGGACGCTCAACGACGCCGCCCCGATGCGGTGACGCGCGGGTGGCTGGCGGGACCGGCATGGGCATGGTATATGTACAGATGAGACACCTGGATGGCCGTGCGGAGACCGCCACTATGAGGCGTACGGGCACGGCGAGAAAAGGATCGGCATGAGCGGCAGGGAGCGACCCCGCGGAGCCGGATCGGGCGGTGGCGCGGCTGCCGTCTGGCTGGTCCTCGCCATGCTGTTCGCGCCGCTGTTCGGCCCCGTGGCCGCCGCCGCCGACGCGGCCGGGGGTCCCGTGGCCCATCCCGGAGGCCATCCGCTCGCACTGCCCGACGTCGGCGTCGGCGTCGCCGCCGGGCCCGGAAGCGGCGACGGCTGCTGCGCCGCCACCAATGCGACCGGCTGCCCCGGCCCGACCACGGACGGGTGCGGCATGGTCTGCTGTGTCGCCATCCTGACCGAGCGCCTACCGGGCGGCGGCGGCGCGCCGCTCGCCGCGAGCGACGGGCTGTTCCCGGTTCCGCACCCGGCCGTCCGCGGCGGCGTCCACCCCCCTCCCGAAGCGATCGCGTGATCTGAACCGGCCCGTTCCGTCCGGGATCTCCGGACGGCGGCGTCCGCACGTCCGTTTCCGAACCGCGATCGCACCTGGGAGGCATCCATGCGTGGAGTCACGATCTCGTCGCTGTTGGTCACGATGCTCGCCGCCGGCGCCGCCGGCTGGGCGCTCGAGCGCTTTCTGTTGCAGGGGGGGGGGCCGATGGACCACGGCCGCCCCCCGGCCGCCGCGGACCAGGATCGCAGGATCCTCTACTGGGTGGCGCCGATGGATCCCAACTATCGCCGCGACGGTCCCGGCAAGTCGCCGATGGGGATGGACCTGATCCCCGTCTACGAGGGCGAAGACACGGAGGAGCCGGGGGTGGTGGCGGTGAGCGCGGCGACCGCGGCCACGATCGGGGTGCGGCAGGCCACCGTCGAGCGGCGGACGCTGACGCCCGAGGTCCGCACCTTCGGCCGGGTGGCCTACGACGAACGCCTGACCCGGCACATCCACGTGCGCGCCAACGGCTGGGTCGAACGGCTGAACGTCCGCCGCGAGGGCGAACGGGTGCGCCGGGGCGAGCTTCTGTTCGAGTTCTTCGCACCCGACCTGTCGATCGCGGCGATGGAGCATCAGCGGGAGTTGCAGCGCGGCGATGCGCGCGGCATCGCCATCACCCGCCTGAAGCTGCAGTCGCTCGGGGTCAGCGACCGCCAGATCGCCGCCCTCGGGTCGGACGGCGGCGGCGTGCGCAACATCCAGGTGTACGCGCCCCAGGACGGCACCGTCGCCGCGATCGGGATCGCCGAGGGGATGTTCATCACCCCCGAGACGACGACCCTGTCGCTCGTCGATCTGTCGCGGGTGTGGGTGCTGGCCGACGTGTTCCAGCGCGACCTGCCGCGGGTGCGCACCGGCCTGCCGGCGACCATCGAGGCGATCGACGGCGCGCGACCGGCGCGGACCGGGACGGTCGAAACGGTGTTCCCGACCGTCAGAGAGGATACGCGGACCGTCGAACTCCGGTTGGTGTTCGACAATCCGGACGGATCGCTGTTTCCGAACGCGCTGACCCGGGTGGCGCTCACGGGCGATCCGATCGAGGACACCCTCAACGTGCCGGCCGACGCGGTGATCCGGCTCGGCGACGGCGCGCGGGTGGTGCGGATCGTCGACGAAGGGCGATTCGAGCCGGTGGCCGTCACCCTCGGTCCGCGCATCGGCGATCGCATGGTCATCGAGAACGGCGTCGCGGAGGGCGACCGGATCGTCGCCGCCGCCCACTTCCTGATCGATTCCGCGAGCAGCCTGCAACGCGGCCTCGATCAGATGGCGCAGGCCGACGGCGGTCACGGCGGTCATGGCGGTCATGGCAGTCACGGTGCCCAGGGCGGGACGGGTCATGGCGATCATCGCCCGGCCGCCGACCCGCAGCCGGTGTGGGCGGACGGCGAGGTCGTCGCGATCGACCCCGCCCGGCGGGCCGTGACCCTCGATCACGCCCCGGTGCCCGAACTCGGCTGGCCGACCATGGTGATGGACTTCCAGGTCGGCGCGGCGGTGGCGATCGAGGAGCTGCGGGTCGGTGACCGGATCGATTTCGGCTTCGTCCGCACCCCGGACCGGCGCTACGAGATCCGCGAGATCCGGCCGGCCGGACCGCCGCGATGATCGAGGCCGTCATCCGGTGGTCGATCCGCAACCGCGGGATCGTGCTGATGCTCGCTCTCGCTGTTGCGGGGTGGGGGCTGTGGTCGTCGCTCAGAACCCCCGTCGATGCCATTCCGGACCTCTCCGACGTGCAGGTGATCGTCAAGGTCACCTATCCGGGCCAGGCGCCGCAGATCGTCGAGGACCAGGTCACCTTTCCGATCTCGACGGCGATGCTGTCGGTGCCGCGGGCGACGACGGTGCGCGGGTTCTCGTTCTTCAACGACTCCTTCGTCTACATCCTGTTCGAAGAGGGGACCGACCTCTACTGGGCGCGCTCGCGGGTCCAGGAGCAGCTCGCGCGGATCACCGGCGACCTGCCGGCGGAGGCGCGCGTCGCGATGGGGCCCGACGCCACCGGCGTCGGCTGGATCTTCCAGTACGCGCTGGTCGACCGCACCGGCGAGCGCGACGCCGGCGAGCTGCGTGCCATCCAGGACTGGTTTCTCCGTCTCGAACTGCTCGGCACCCCCGGGGTCGCCGAGGTCGCGACCATCGGCGGCATGGTCCGCCAGTACCAGGTGGTCGCCGATCCGGACCTGCTGCGTGGCTACGGCCTGACCTTGGCCGATCTGCGGACGGCGATCGGTCGCGCCAACGCCGAGACCGGCGGCTCGGTGATCGAGATGGCCGAGGCCGAATACATGGTGCGCGCCGGCGGCTACATCGCCTCGCTCGAGGACCTGCGTGCGATCCCGCTTCGAACGACCGCGCGCGGGACGCCGCTGCGGCTCGGCGACGTCGCCGAGATCCGCCACGGTCCGGCCCTGCGCCGCGGCGTCGGCGAGTTCGACGGCGAGGGCGAGGCGGTCGGCGGCGTCATCGTCATGCGCTGGGGCGAGAACGCGCGCGAGGTGATCCGGCTGGTCAGGGAACGCCTGGCGGCGTTGCAGGCCGGCCTGCCCGCAGGCGTCGAGATCGTGCCGACCTACGACCGTTCCGGCCTCATCGACCGCGCGGTCTCCAACCTCCGCCAGAAGCTGGCCGAGGAAATGATCGTCGTGATCCTGGTGATCGCGGCCTTCCTTCTGCACCTGCGGTCGTCGGCGGTGATTCTCCTGAGCCTGCCGCTCGGCGTTCTCGCCGCCGTCGGCGTCATGCATCTGCAAGGGATCAACGCCAACATCATGTCGCTCGGCGGCATCGCCATCGCCATCGGCACCATGGTCGACGCGGCGATCGTGATGATCGAGAGCCTGCACCGCAAGCTGGAACACGACCGCCCCGAGGGCGAAGCGCGCTGGCGGCTGGTGGCCGAGGCGGCGAGCGAGGTCGGCCCGGCGCTGTTCTTCTCGCTGGTGATCATCGCCGTCAGCTTCCTGCCGATCTTCGCGCTCGAGGCCCAGGAGGGCCGCCTGTTCAAGCCGCTCGCCTACACCAAGACCTACGCGATGGCGGCGGCGGCGATCCTCTCGGTCACCCTCGTTCCCGTGCTGATGGGGTACTTCGTGCGCGGCCGCATCATCCGCGACGCCGACAATCCCCTCAATCGCGCGCTGATGTGGCTCTACCGGCCGGCGATCGCCGCCGTCATCGCCGCACCGCGCGCCGTCGTCGCGATCGCCGTCCTGGTCGCGCTCAGCACGGTCTATCCGCTGAAACACCTCGGCAGCGAATTCATGCCCGATCTCGACGAGGGCGACTTCCTCTACATGCCGACCCTGTTCCCCTCGGTCTCGATCGGCAAGGTCGGCGAGGTGCTGGGGCAGATGAACCGCCTGATCAAGACGGTGCCCGAGGTCAAGACCGTGCACGCCAAGGCCGGACGGGCGGAGACCGCGACCGACCCCGCGCCGCTGGCGATGATCGAGACGGTGGTGCAGTTGAAGCCCCGCTCCGAATGGCGGCCGGGCATGACGATGGACAGGATCAGGGCCGAACTCGATCGGGCGGTGCAGATCCCCGGCGTCAACAACGTCTGGATCATGCCGATCAAGAACCGCATCGACATGCTGGCGACCGGGGTGCGATCCGACCTCGGCATCCGCGTCACCGGCCCCGATCTCGCGGGCATCGGCGCAATCACGGCCGAAATCGAGCAGCTCATCGGCGGGATCGAGGGCACCGCCTCCGCCTTCGCCGAGCGCGTCGTCGGCGGCCGCTACATCGCCATCGACGTCGACCGCGAAGAGGCGGCCCGCTTCGGCCTCAACATCGAAGACGTCCATGACGTCGTCCGCTTCGCGGTCGGTGGTGCGGACGTCACCGAGACGGTGGAGGGCCGCGCCCGTTTTCCCGTCAACCTGCGTTTCCCGTGGCACGTCCGCAACTCGCCCGAAGCGCTCGCCGCGCTGCCGATCGTGACGCCCTCGAGGGCGCAGATCCCGCTCGCCGATGTGGCGACCGTGTCGTTGACCGACGGCCCCGGAATGATCCGCACCGAGAACGCGCGGCTCGCCGGCTGGGTCCACGTCAGCATCGCCGGCCGCGATCTCGGCGGCTACGTCGACGAGGCGCGCAGGCTGGTTGCCGAGCGCGTCGCGTTGCCGCCCGGCTATGCCATCGAGTATGCGGGCCGGTTCCAGTTCCTGGAGCGCGCCCGCGAACGCCTCGCCGGCGTCCTCCCGGCGACCGTCGCCATCATCGTGTTCCTGCTGTTCATGGCGTTCCGGCGAACGGCCGACGTGCTGATGGTGGCGACGTCGCTTCCGGTCGCGCTCGCCGGCGGCGCCTGGCTGATCCACCTGCTCGGGTTCAACGTGTCGGTTGCCGTCGTCGTCGGCTTCATCGCGCTCGCCGGCGTCGCGGTCGAGACGGCGGTGATCATGCTGATCTACCTCAATCTCGCCCTGGAGCGTCACCGCCGGACCGCGGCGGCGGAGGGACGGATGCTCGCGCGCGCCGATCTCGAGGACGCGGTGCGCGAAGGCGCCATTCTTCGCCTGCGGCCGAAGATGATGACCGTCGTCACCATCTTCGCCGGGCTGATGCCGCTGATGATCGGCACCGGGACGGGCGCGGAGGTGATGCAGCGGATCGCCGCCCCGATGGTCGGCGGCATGGTGACGGCGACGCTGCTCACGCTGCTCGTCATCCCGGCGGCGTTTCTGCTCTGGCACCGGCGGGGACTCGGATCCGGACGGCGGAGCACGGCCTGATGACCGGCATGGCATCGCCACGGACGCTCGCGCGCTTGCGGCTGTGGTTGACCGTCACCGTGTCGGCGAGCATCATCGGCGCGGTGTACTGGTCGATCCTCGGGGCCGTCTACGGGGCCGAGAGCGGCCTCGCCATGCCTCTGCACGGTGCTCAATACGGAGCGGTGATCGGCGCTACCCTCGGCCTGTTCCAGGTCATGTTCGCGGCCAGCGCGGCAAGTGCCTCGTTCCGCCGGGCGCCGTTCGCCCTCGCCCTGCTCGCCCGCACCGCAGCCGCCGCGGCGATCATCCTGGCGGCGCTGATCTTCTGCCGGATGACGCTGGGCCCCGGCCCTTTCCACAGCTCGGCATTGGCGCTCGAGCTGATCCGGGATGCCGGCGTCGCTGCGGCGATCTTCGCGGCGATTTCGTTCGTGGTGATGATGCAGCGTTTCATCGGCGGACGGGTTCTCCTCAACTTCGTGATCGGCCGCTACCACCGGCCCGTGCGCGAGGACCGGGTATTCCTGTTCCTCGATCTCGCCGACTCGACCGCGCTCAGCCAGCACCTGGGCGACATCGGCGTGCACGCCCTGATCTCCGAAGTCTTCTTCGACATCGACGCCGTGATCCTGGAACACGGTGGCGAGGTCTACCGGTACATCGGCGATGAAATCGTCGTCACCTGGTTTCTCGCCGATTGTCGGGACGACGGCCGCTGCCTGAACTGCTACCAGTCCATCCAAGCCCTGATCGCGAGACGAGCGGACATCTATCGGAGCAGGTTCGGCGTCGTCCCGGTGTTCCGTGCCGGAATGCATGGCGGGCCCGTGGTTGTCGGCGAATGCGGCGACAGCAAGCGCGAAATCGCCTATTTCGGCGACACGATCAACACAGCGGCGCGCCTGTGCGGTGCCTGCAAGACCTTTGGTGCATCGCTGCTCGTTTCAGGTGATCTGCTCTCGAGGATCGCCGCACCCGCCAACCTGTCCCTCCAACGGCTCGGCGAGATCGTCCTGACCGGCCGGGATGAGGCGACCACCGTCTACGGAATCGGGAACCGGTGGGAGCCTCGGGCGCAGCCGCAAGAAAACTCCGCCGTGGACACCGCGGTCAGGATCCGAGGTGCCGCTGGTCCTCCGGCTCGATCACCTTGATGCCGGAGGGACGCTCCTCGCCGATCAGCAGATCGACGGCCTGATCGGCGGCGTCCTCGAACGGTTGCAGGAACAGGTCGGCCCCGCTCGCGGTCAGCGACTCCCGCTCGCTCTCGCGGTGCAGGGCGACGGCGATCCGCCCCCGGTAGCCGTGGTCGCGAAGGGCGCGGATGAGGGCGGAGCGGGGATCGTCGGCAACGACTCCGACGCGGATCACCGGGACCGCGGACACCACCCAGCGGACGCCGGCGAGCGGCAGGCTGGCGACGAACTCCGGGTCGGTGGCATCGCCGAAGAGGACATCGAGGCCCTCCTCGCTCCATCGCCGGACGGCGGCGGGATTGAAGTCGATCCCGAGCACCTTGTATCCGCGCGCCACCAGGCGCTGGCCGATGGCGCCGCCGAAACGTCCGAGGCCGAACAGCAGGACATCGTAGCCGCCCTCCGCGAGGGTCGTCCGTTCGTGTGCTTCCCGCGGTGCGCCGGTCCGCTCGAAGGGGCCGAGCAGGGGCTCGATCCACGCGTAGAGTCGATGGGAATAGGTGATCATGTAGGTCGACAGACCGATGGTGATCAGGCCGACCAATGTCACCAGTCCGAGCGCATCGCTGCGGAGGTGTCCGACGGTGATGCCGAGCGCGATGAAGATCAGCGAAAACTCGCTGATCTGGGCGACGGTCAGACCGGCGAGGAAACTGGTTCGCTTCCGATAGCCCATCGCCCCCATGATCACCACGACGATGAACGGGTTGCCGATCAACACGAACAGCGAGAACACCATCGCCGGCTCGATCTGCTCGCCGAGCAGCGAGAGATCGAGGCGGACGCCGAGCGCGAGGAAGAAGAACAGCAGCAGAAAGTCGCGCAACGGGGCCAGACGGGCGGCGATCGCCTCCCGGTAGCGGGTGGACGCCAGCGAAACGCCGGCCAGCAAGCCGCCGAGCTCCTTGCTGAAGCCGAGGTAGTCGCCGACGGCGGCGAACAGCGCGGCCCAGCCGATGGCAAAGCAGACCAGCAGCTCGGGTGCCCGCGCGAGACGCTCCACCAGCGGTTCAGCGACGAAGCGGACGAACAGCCCGACGGCGACCAGCAGCACCGCGCTCGAGGCCACGATCCGCACCACGTCGCCGAGCGCGCCGTCGCTCGCCGCACCGACGCCGATCGCCGACAGCACGATCATCGCCAACACCACCACCAGGTCCTGGACGATCAGGAAGCCGAGCGCGATGCGCCCGTGGAGGGAATCGATCTCCCGCTTGTCGGACAGCAACTTGACGATGATGATCGTGCTCGAAAAGGTGAGCGCGACCGCGACGTAGAGGCTGGTGAGCGGATCGAGGCCGAGGGCGAGGCCGAGACCAAACCCGATCACCGACGTGAACAGCACCTGGCCGAGGCCGGTGGCGAGTGCGACCGTGCCGAGGGTGCGCACCAGGGTGAGATCGAGCTTCAGGCCGACCAGGAACAGCAGCACCGAGATGCCGAGTTCGGCGAGCAGGTCGATGTGCTCCGCCGAGCGGGCGATATCGAGGACCGATGGTCCCGCGAGAATGCCGACGGCGATGAAGCTGACGATCAGCGGCTGACGCAGCAAGACCCCGACGAGGCCGACCGCCGCTGCCAGCACCAGGAGTGCCGCCACCTCGTAGAAGACCGAGAAGGAAACCACGTCAGGCACGGCAGGGAGGCCCGTTCAGCCGTCGATCGTGTCGATCATGCCGCATCCGCGCGGGTCGCGGCAGGTCTCAACCATACCCCATCCGGGACGCCTTGAGCCGCGCGGCGATCCGCTTCTCGATATCCAGGATCACGAGCACCACCGGGCCGACGGCCACCACCTGCAGGCCTTGGAAGAAGCCGAGCGGGCGGGAGCCGAAGAACAGGTTCATGAACGGCGCATAGGTGAACAGGAACTGCAGGGCGGTGACGGCGCCGATGGCGATCAGCACCGCGGGCGTGCCCAGCGCCCCCTGCCAAGTGATCGACGGGGCGCGCAGGTAGCGCACGCTGAACAGATAGAAAATCTCCATCACCACCAGCGTGTTGACGGCGATCGTCCGGGCCTCCTCAAGGCTCGCGCCCTCCGCCTTGGCAAGGGCGAAGTGCCCGAAGACGCCGCACAGGAACAGCACCGAAACGAACACCACCCGCCAGACGAGAAACCCGGACAGGATCGGCTCGTCGGGTCGGCGCGGCGGCCGCTTCATCACGTCCGCCTCGGCGGGCTCGAAGGCGGGCGCCATGGCGAGTCCCACCGAACTGACCATGTTCACCCACAGGATCTGCACCGGCGAGATCGGCAACGTCATGCCGAGCAGGATCGCGGCAACGATGCTCGCCGACTCGCCCCCGTTCACCGGCAGCAGAAAAACGATCGCCTTCATCAGGTTGTCGTAGACCGTCCGGCCGGCATGGACGGCGGCGGCGATGGTCGCGAAGTTGTCGTCGGCGAGCACCATCTCGGATGCTTCCTTGGCGGCCTCGCTGCCCTTCCGCCCCATGGCGATGCCGATGTTGGCGCGCTTCAGGGCCGGCGCGTCGTTGACCCCGTCGCCGGTCATCGCCACCACCGCCCCCTCCGCCTGCAGGGCCTCGACGAGGCGGAGCTTGTGCTCGGGGCTGGTGCGCGCGAACACGCTGATCTCGCCGATCCGGGCCCGCAGCGTGTCGTCGTCGAGAGCGTCGAGATCGCGACCGGTCAGCACCCCGCCGGGGTTCTCCAGGCAGAGCTGGCGAGCAATCGCCACCGCGGTCATCGCATGGTCGCCGGTGATCATCTTGACCTGGATCCCGGCGGAACGGCAGTCGGCGACCGCGGCGATCGCCTCCTCGCGGGGCGGATCGATCAGTCCGAACAGGCCGAGAAAGACGAGATCGCCCTCGATGTCGGCGAAGCGCAGATCGGCATGGGCGGCATCGGTCTGCTTCAGCGCCACCGCAAGCAGCCGCTGACCGCGGGACGCGATCTCGTCCGCCCGCCGGTGCCAGTACCCCGCATCCAGATCCTGGTCCTCGCCGACGCCGCGCTGTCGTTCGCACATCTCCAGGATGCGCTCCGGGGCGCCCTTGACCAGGATCAGCCCGTGACCGGCATGGTCGTGATTGAGGCTGGCCATGAAGCGATGCTGCGCATCGAACGGGATCACATCGGTCCGCGGCCAGAATTGACGCATGCAGGCGGGGTCGATGCCGGCCTTCCGCGCGACGACGATCAGCGCGCCCTCCATCGGATCGCCCTCGACGATCCACTCGCCCCCGCGTTCGACGACATCGGCATCGCTGCACAACAGGGCGGTCAAACTCATCTCCGCCAGCAACGGATGGTCGCCGAGCTCGACCTCACGATCGTCCAGGATGAAGCCGCCGTGGGGTTCGTAGCCGACTCCGCCGACCGAAAACAGGTGGCGCGCCGTCGCGACGGACGCGACGGTCATCTCGTTGCGGGTCAGCGTTCCGGTCTTGTCGGAACAGATCACCGTGACCGAGCCGAGCGTTTCGATCGCCGGCAGTCGCCGCACGATGGCGTTCCGCCGCGCCATCCCCTGGACCCCGATCGCCAAGGTGACGGTCAGGATGGCGGGCAGTCCCTCGGGAATGGCCGCGACCGCGAGGCCGACCGCCGCCATGAACATCGGCGTGAAATGCTCGCCGCGGACGAACAGCCCGAACGCCAGAACGAGGGCGGCGAGCACCAGGATCGCCGCCGTCAGCCACTTGGCGAAAACGCTCATCTGCCGGATCAACGGCGTGGTCAGGGTCTCCACCGTCGCCAACAGACCACTGATGCGACCGATCTCGGTGCGGGCACCGGTGGCGACCGTGACCCCCTTGCCGAAGCCGGAGGTGACCAGGGTGCCACTGAAGGCGAGGCAGGCGCGGTCGCCGAGCGGAACCGCCTCGTCGACCGGATTCAGGCTCTTGTCGACCGCCACCGATTCGCCGGTCAGCAGCGCTTCGTCGACCTTGAGGCCCTTGACCTCGAACAGCCGCAGATCGGCCGGAACCCGATCCCCGGCCTCCAGCACGACGACGTCCCCGGGGACGACCTCCTCGCCCGCGACCGTTCGCCGGCGGGCGCCGCGGACGACCGTCGCCTTCGGCGCCAGCATCCGACGGATCGCGTCGAGCGCCTTCTCCGCCTTACCCTCCTGGATGAAGCCGATGACGGCATTGACCACGACGACGGCGAGGATGACGCCGGTGTCGATCCAGTGATCGAGGATGGCGGTGACGACCGCGGCGATCAGCAGCACGTAGATGAGAACGTTGTTGAACTGGGCGAGGAAGCGGACAATCGGCCCCCGGCGCTTCGGGGCCGGGAGACGGTTGGCGCCGTGCAGGGCGAGCCGCCTCGCGGCCTCGTCCTCGCCGAGACCCGCCGGATCGACGCCCAGCGCCGCGAACGCGCGGGCCGCCGGCAAGGCATGCCACGACAGGGTGCCGTCGGCGTCCTCGTTCATGGTCGAGACCCCCGCCGATCATCACCGGACCCGGACCAACCGCACGGCGCGGCCGGTCGCCGCAGGGACGCCAACGGGTTACGACCCGCTTCCGAGAGCCCGCTGGCGGCGCGCTTCCCGCTGGATCTTCCGCCAGTTGGCGACATTGCGGTTGTGCTCCTCGAGGGTGCGAGCGAAGGCGTGGCCGCCGGACCCGTCGGCGACGAAGAACAACTCGTCGCTGTCGGACGGGTCGAGAACAGCCTCCAGCGCCGCGCGACCGGGGTTGGCGATCGGCCCCGGTGGCAGACCGTCGATCACGTAGGTGTTGTAGGGCGTCGGCGTCGCGAGGTCGGCGAACGTCAACGGCCGCGCCAACGGCGCCGCCCCCAGCGCCAGGCCGTAGGCCACCGTCGGGTCCGACTGCAGCGGCATCCCCTTGCGCAACCGGTTGAGGAACACGGCCGCGACCCGCGGCCGTTCCTCCGCCATCCCGGTCTCCTTCTCGACGATCGAAGCCAGGATCAGCATCTCCTCCGGCGTCTTCAGGGGCAGGTCGGGAGGGCGGCGCGCCCACAATTCGGCGAGCGACCGGTCCATCGCCGCGGTCATCCGGGCGATCAGGTCGGCGCGGCTGTCTCCATAGGAGACGTGATAGGTTTCGGGCAGCAACGCCCCGTCCGGAGGCGGTGGACCGACCTCGCCGACGAGCCCCTCGGTGGCGGTGATCAGCGCGATCACCTCGGAGGACAGCAACCCTTCGGGAATGGTGACGCGCCGGACCACGGTGCGCCCCTCGCTGAGCATCGCGACCACCTGGCGAAGACTGACTCCCGCGGGAAACGCATACTCGCCGGCGCGAAAGGCCTTGTCGGACCCGTCGAGGCGGGCGGCGAACCGAAGCAACAGCGGATCGGCGATCACGCCCGCTTCGGCGAGCCGGTCGGCGATCGCCCGGACACCGATGCCCTTGTCGACGACCACGACGGCATCGGCGCCGAGCGGCCCGGGCGCACGGTAGCGGTGATAGGCCCACCCGCCGGCAGCGATCACCAGCACGACGACCGCCGACAGCAGGACGAGAGCGGCAGCGGCGGGGCGGCGCATGCCGCCGGGCGCCCTAGTGGACCTTTCGGAAGATCAGCGAAGCGTTGGTGCCGCCGAAGCCGAACGAGTTGGACAGCGCCGTCTCGACCTTGCGCTCTTTGGCCCGGTGCGGAACCAGGTCGATATCGCAACCTTCCGAGGGATTGTCGAGATTGAGGGTGGGCGGCACCACGCCGGTCTCGATCGCCTTGATCGAGAAGATCGCTTCGGCCGCGCCGGCCGCCCCGAGCAGGTGTCCGATCGACGACTTGGTCGACGACATCGACACCTTGTCGGCGTCGGCGCCGAGCAGCCGCTTGACGGCGCCGACCTCGATCTCGTCGCCGAGCGGCGTCGAGGTGCCGTGGGCGTTGATGTAGTCGATCTCGCCGACGCTCAGCCCGGCGCGGGCGCAGGCCATTCTCATGCAGCGATAGGCGCCGTCGCCGTTCTCCGACGGGGCGGTGATGTGATGGGCATCGCCGGAGAGACCGTAGCCGACGAGCTCGGCGTAGATGGTGGCCCCGCGCTTCCTGGCGTGCTCGTACTCCTCGAGCACGACGACGCCGGCGCCCTCGCCCATGACGAACCCGTCGCGGCCGACGTCCCAGGGTCGCGAGGCCTTCTGCGGGGTGTCGTTGTACTTGGTCGACAGCGCCTTCGCCGCCGCGAACCCGGCGATGCCGAGCCGGCAGATGGCGGCCTCGCTGCCGCCGGCGATCATCACGTCGGCGTCTTCCCACATGATCAGCCGGGCGGCGTCGCCGATCGCATGCGCCCCGGTCGCGCACGCCGTCACCGCCGAATGGTTGGGCCCCTTGAACCCATATTTGATCTGGACGTGACCGCTCGGCAGATTGATCAGCGTGGCGGGGATGAAGAACGGGCTCAGGCGGCGCGCGTTGCCGGTCTCGACCTGCACCGCGCCGCGGGCGATCTCCGGCAAGCCGCCAATCCCGGAGCCGATCATCACCCCGGTGCGAATCCGCGATTCCTCGTCCTCGGGTTTCCAGCCGGCGTCGGCGAGCGCCTGTTCGGTGGCGGCCAGCGCATAGACGATGAAGGTGTCCATCCGCCGCTGCTCCTTGGCGGAGACCCAGTCGTCGGCGTTGAACCCGCCCTGCGCGGTCTCACCGCGCGGCACCTGGGCGGCGATCTTCGCCGGCAGATCGGACACGTCGAAGGACTGGATGGCGCCGACGCCCGATTCGCTGTTGATCAGCCGTTCCCAACTGACCTTGACCCCGCAGCCGAGGGGCGACACGAGCCCCAGGCCGGTTACGACAACGCGTCTCATGATGTCCTATCGCCCGGTGGCGGCACCTTGGCGCTCCATGGCCATGAAAACGAAAGCCCGTTCCCCCGTCGCCGGGCCACGGTTACTTCTTTTTCAGTTCGTCCTCGATATGTCTGATCGCATCCCCGACCGTGAGGATCTTCTCCGCGGCCTCGTCGGGGATTTCGATGCCGAACTCCTCCTCGAACGCCATCACCAGCTCGACGGTGTCGAGGCTGTCGGCGCCGAGATGCTCGATGAATCCGGCGTCCTCGACCACTTTCGATTCCTCGACCCCGAGGTGCTCGACAATGATTTTCTTCACCCGTTCGGCGACGTCAGTCATACCCTCTTCCCTCGATTCGATTGCGTGAATGTTGTGGAATTCATTAGGCTTATGCCGTTCCCCTTGCGGCGGGACGCCGCGCCGCCACGAAAGACGGGGTTTGGTAGCACACTTTTTTGCCGTTTGCCAATGAGCATGGATCGGGCCCCGCGCGCCCCCCCTAGACCATCACCATGCCGCCGTTGACATGGACCGTCTGGCCGGTGACGTAGGCGGCCTCGTCGCTCGCCAGATAGACCACGCTCGCGGCGACGTCCTCGGGAGATCCCAGCCTCGCCGCGGGAACGGCGGCCAGGATGGCCTGTCGGCGCTGGTCGGGAAGCGCGGCGGTCATTTCGGTCTCGATGAAGCCGGGCGCGACGCAGTTGGCGGTGATGCCGCGGCTGGCGACTTCCTGGGCGACGGACTTGATCATGCCGATCATCCCCGCCTTGGACGCCGCGTAGTTGACCTGCCCGGGATTGCCGGTGACCCCGACCACGGAGGTGATGCCGATGATCCGCCCCCACCGCTTCTTCATCATGCCCCGCAGCGAAGCCCGGACGAGCTGGAAAGCGGAGGTCAGGTTGATGTCGATGACCCGTCGCCAATCCTCGTCCGACATCCGCAGCAGCAGCCCGTCCCGCGTGATCCCGGCGTTGGCGACCAGGATGTCGATGCCCCCCAGGAGCTGCTCCGCGCGGCGCGCCAGGGCGTCGACGGCCCCTTCGCCGCCGAGGTCGGCCGGCACCACCTTGGCCGCGCCGCCGATCGCGGCCGCGAGCGCCTCGAGCGCCTCGATGCGGGTTCCGGACAACGCGACGGTGGCTCCTTGTCGGGCCAGCGTGCGGGCGATCGCGCTGCCGATGCCCCCGGACGCACCGGTCACCAGGGCCGTTCTGCCCGAGAGGTCGAACATCGGAGATCCCCCGCCAACGTCGCATCCGGCCCGTTCATCCCGCCGCGGCCCGCATTGGAGCCTCGGGAGGCCCGGAGACCGGACCCGATCCGAACCCGCAGCCAATGTGATAGCCGTCGCGACGAACCTGTCAAGCGTCCCTCGCTCGGAACGATGCGCGGAACGCCCCGCCAGCGACGGCGGGATCCCCCGCCCGCGCCACCGGGAGCGGCCCCGGTGACGGCGGTCACAGCGGCCCGGGGAGCGACGCGGTAGCGTGGGCGAGCGTGCGAAAGGTCCCCGCCCCGCCGGATCTAAGGAACGCGTGTGCCGCCATGTCGATCATTCGGCCGACACCAGCGACGGTTTCGCTCCGCGACGTCTCGGTGCTGATCGTGGAGGACAGCATCGTGGTGCGCGGCCTGCTCAGATGGACGTTGAGGTCGGCGGAGGCCGGCGCGATTCGCGAGGCGGCGAACGGGGACGCGGCGATGCGGGTGCTGGAGACCTATTCCCCCGACGTCATCCTGTACGACTGGAGAACGCCCACCGTCGAGGCGCTGCGCTTCGTCCGCGAGGTGCGCGATCCCGAGAGCGGCGGCTCCCCGTTCACCCGGATCGTGGTGATGTCGCGCTGCTGCCGGTGCCGCCAGGTTCTCGCCGCCCGCGACGCCGGGATCGACGAGTTCCTGGTCAAGCCGCTGTCGCGCGCCGAACTGCTGGCCGGGATTCGCGCGGTCATCGACCATCCGCGACCGTTCAGCCGCACCGACGCCTATTTCGGCCCCGACCGTCGCCGCAAGCAGATCACCTACGACGGCCCGGAACGGCGCAAGGCCGATCGATCCGTCCTGCCGGACGTCCCCGCGACGCGACCGATCAGCCACCTCCCCCCACCTCGGGGCCCGCGGCCCGCCCGCGACGACCCCCATTGAACGGATGATGACGCCGATGCAGACGAAGACGGAGAAGGCTCTTTCGCGCACCGATCTGTCGTTCCTGGTCGCGGACTCCAGCGACTTCATGCGCAGCCTGATCAAGCGCGCGATCAAACCGTACGCGCGCGAGATCCGCGAGGCCCCCAACGGCGTCGAGGCGCTGAGGATCCTCGGCCAGTTCGCGCCCGACGTCGTTCTCGTCGATTCGGAGTTGGAGACGATCGACGGGCTCGCGTTCGTCAAACGGGTCCGCGACCCCAAGCAGAGCCCGTTTCCGTTCGCGCGCATCATCATGGTGTCGGCGGCGGCGGAACGCGGCCGCGTGCTCGCCGCCTGGGGGGCGGGGATCGACGAGTTCCTGCTCAAACCGGTCTCGGTCGCCGATCTGCTCGGCCGGATCCGCAAGGTCACCGAATCGCCGCGGCCGTTCATCCGGGTCGACAGCTACTGCGGCCCCGATCGGCGGCGGCCGCGGCTTCCCTATGACGGGCCGGAACGGCGGAGCGCGGACCGCGAGACGCAGATGCTCTCCCAGGAGGAGATCAACGCGCTGATGAACCCGTCTCCGGACGAGGGCGACCCCGCGCCGGACGCGGCGCGGGCCAGTGCCTGAACACGCCGCGGAGCCGCCTCAGGCGGCCTTGCGAATGTGGCTGCGGATCAACGCCTCGGCGATCTGCACCGCGTTCAACGCCGCGCCCTTGCGCAGGTTGTCGGCGACGACCCAGATGTTGAGGCCGTTCGTCACCGTCGGGTCCTTGCGGATGCGGCTGACGTAGACCGGGTCTTCGCCCGCGCTCTCGGCCGGGGTGACGTAGCCTTCGTCGGCGCGATGGTCGACGACGCTCACGCCGGGCGCGCTCCGCAGCGCCGCACGCGCCTCGTCCTCGCCGATCGGCCGCTCGAACTCGACGTTGATCGCCTCGGAATGGCCGATGAACACCGGCACCCGCACGCAGGTGGCCGTCACCTGGATGTCGGCGCCCATGATCTTGCGGGTCTCGACCGCCATCTTCCACTCTTCCTTGGTCGCACCGTCATCCATGAACATGTCGATGTGCGGGATGACGTTGAAGGCGATCTGCTTGGTGAACTTGCGCTGATGCTTGTGGAACGGCTCGTTGACGAAGACGCCACGGGTCTGGTTGAACAACTCGTCCATCGCCTCCTTGCCGGCACCGGACACCGACTGGTAGGTCGAGACCACCACCCGGCGGATCCGCGCCAAGTCGTGCAGCGGCTTCAGCGCCACCACCATCTGGATGGTCGAACAGTTGGGGTTGGCGATGATCCCCCGCTTCTTGTATCCGGCGATCGCCTCCGCGTTGACCTCCGGCACCACCAGCGGCACGTCGGGGTCCATGCGGAAGAAGGAGGTGTTGTCGACGACCACCGCGCCCGCGGCGGCGGCCTTCGGCGCGAACACCGCCGAGACCTTGGCGCCCGGCGACGACAGCACGATGTCGATGCCGCGGAAATCGAACCGGGCGAGGTCCTCGACCTTCAGCGTTCCGTGATCGCCGAACGTCACCTCGGCGCCGGCCGACCGCTCGGAGGCGACGGCGCAGACCTGATCGGCGGGAAACTTCCGTTCCGCCAGGGTCTGCAGCATTTCCCGTCCGACATTGCCGGTGGCCCCGACCACCGCAACCTTGTAGCCCATTCGAACCCTCTCGACCGAGCGGGCCGCGACGGCGGCCCCGAAGGCCTTCACCTACGCCACTCGCCGGCTGTTTTCAAGGTTCCCCCGCCGCGGCGGGTTCAGAAGACGTCGGCGGTGAACTCGAGACGGACGCGCTTGCGGACGTTGTTGATCGCCTTCAGCGATTCGAGCAGCATCACCCGGTCGCGCTTCGCCAGCAGCTCGGGATCGACGAAGTAGCCGACCCGCCGTCCGGCCCGGTAGTCCTTGACCTGCTTGCGCAGGATGATGTCGGTGATCAGGTAGAACGCGCTGCTCAGATCGTCGTTCTCGGTGTTGCCGAGCACGCCCTTCTCGTGCAGTTCGCGGATGCGCTCGAGGGTCGAGGTCTCCTCGACGCCCTCGCGGAGCGCCAGCAGCCGGATCGCTTCGACCAGCGGGATCGTCCCCGTGTACTTGAGGTTGACCTGCCCCTTGTACTCCTGCTTCTCCTTCTCGGTGATGAAGCCGCCGAAGAAGCCCAGCGCGACATTGTGGTCCGCCTGATCCTGGAACATCTGCTTCAGAAAGAAATGGTTGTGGCGGACCATGTCGGTGACCTGACGCCGCAGCACGACCGCCAGTTCGAGGTCGCCCCAGACCGGCTGGAAGTCGAAGAAGATGTCGGCGAGCCGGATGGCGACGAAGTTGCTCTTCTTGCCCCACAGGGTGATCTGCTCGACCCATTGCGAGAGGGTCTTGCGCCACAGCGGATTGACCGCCATGCAGTAGCCGTTGCAGTAGGGAATGCCGACGGTGTTGAGGTGCCGGCACATCCGTTCGGCCAGCTCGATGAAGAACGGGTCGACGCGGCCGTGCTCGTTGTCGGGATAGTCGGTGACGATGAAGCCGTTGTCCTGGTCGGGGAACAGGTAGTTCTCGCCGCGGCCGCCCGACCCCATGACGATGGTCGCCGCGCTCACCGGCGGATCGCCCCAGCCCTCCTCGGCCATCTGCGCGAGCACGAGCTCGCCGATGCGGCGGTACATGTCGTTGTTGATCCGGGTCAGCAACTGCTGGATCTCCGGGGCCGGCAGGTTGTCGGCGAACAGCTCCTCCGCGAGCTCCACCTGCGCCGCCTTCACCTCCTTGAGGCCGTCGAGGGTGCCTTCGTGGCTCAACCGGTCGATCTGACCCATCAGCCGATCGGCGGCGACCGCGAGGGCGTCGTGAAGATAGAGGATGCCGGCCAGCCGACCGTCCTTGTCGACCACCGGCATGTGGCGGAGCCGGTGGCGGCGCATCCGGGAAATGGCGTGATAGAGATAGTCCCGGCGGGCGATGGTGGCGACCGGCGACGTCATCACCTGCTCGACGGAGGTCTCCCCCGGCACCCGATAGGTGATCCGGCGAGCGATGTCCTGCTCGGTGATGATCCCCGCCGGCCGGCCGGCGGCATCGACGACGATCACGCACGACGCCTTGTCGGCGGCCAGCAGAGCGATCGTGTCGGCACAGCGGGTTCCGGCGCGAACGGCGAGCACTTCCGAACGCGGCCGCATCGAATCGCGGACCGTCATGCTGAACACCGCCGTCCGTGAACGTCCGGCCGGCTTCCTGCTCTTGCTCGCCATCAGTCCATCCCCCACGGGGGCGCTCGTCGACGACACCCCGTCGGGATGCGCACCACCGGGTCGGATCCGGCCGGTCAAAGAACGCCCCTGCGACCGGTGCGATCAAACCACCTCCGGCGCAAGCGCGCAAGCGCCGCCGGCCCTCTCGGCGTGACGGCGTGCCGCCCCTGTCCGGGGAGGGTCGGCGGCGGAGGTTTTGCCGTATTGTGCGGCGTTCCGGAAAATGCTATGCAGAGACAGCTTTTGCATTGCAGGCGTCGTTCCTTGCCGTGTAAGAGTGGAATGCGAACGATAAAAACGAGAATTCCCGCAAGCCTACGCGGGCTTCGGTGCGGCCCAACAGGGCAGATGTGGGGAAGGTGGAACGTCCTCGACGCAGCTTCATCGCAAAGAGACGAGGGAGTCTGCCGCTTTCCTCCCGCCTTCGTTCGTCGATGGTGGCCTCGCCGGCCTAGGTCGGGGAAGCCATCGGTAACGTACATGGGGTTGATCTGAGGTCCGCGGGAGCAGGTGTTCCCATGATGGTATCCGGACCAACAGATAGGGGAGAACTGTCTTGGCACCCAAAGTAATATGGTTGTTCGTCTTCGTGGCGCTGTACTGGTCCTACTGTATCTTCTGGGGCATACGCGGCGCACGAATGTCGAAAACGGCCAGCGATTACTTCATTGCTGGCCGTAAGCTGTCGTTGTGGGTTTTCGTTCTCGCCGCAACGGCCACCTCGTTTTCGGGCTGGACCTTCATGGGTCACCCGGGACTGGTTTATCGTGACGGCTTCCAGTACGCCTACGCGTCGTTCTACGTGATCACCATCCCGTTCACCGGCGTCCTGTTCCTGAAGCGCCAGTGGATGATCGGCAAGCGCTACGGCTATGTCACGCCGGGCGAGATGCTGGCCGACTACTTCCAGGGGGACGGCATTCGCATCCTGACGGTGCTGGTGGCGCTGTTGTTCTCGATCCCCTATCTCGGCGTGCAGCTCGGAGCCTCGGGCTTCCTGTTCAACGTGCTCACCGATGGTCTGGTGCCCGAGAACTTCGGCATGTGGCTGTTGTCGCTGGTGGTGCTGATCTACGTCGCCTCGGGCGGGCTCCGCGCCGTGGCGTACGTGGACACCGTGCAGTGCATTCTGCTCGCGCTCGGCATCGTGATCACCGGCATCATCGCCCTCAACGCCATCGGCGGCTGGGACACCCTCAACAACGCCATGGCCGAACTCGGCAAGCGGCCGGATCTGAGCGGTCGGTGGGGCTCGACCAAGGGCTTCGGAGGTGGCGACTACAGCACCTACCTCGCGGTTCCGGGCGTCATCCAGTGGACGGCCGGCCTCGGCAAGGAGACCCCGGCCGGCGGGATCTGGACCGGCATCATGAGCCTGACCTACATGTTCGCGCTGATGGGCATCCAGTCGTCCCCGGCGTTCACCATGTGGTCGTTCGCCAACACCAACCCGAAGCCGTTCGCACCGCAGCAGGTGTGGGCGTCGTCGTTCGGGATCGGCCTGATCCTGTTCTTCTTCACCGCCGCCCAGGGGATGGCTGCCCACTTCCTGGGTGCCAACCCGCAGGTCACCGAAGCGGGTCTCGCCGTCGCCAGCGTGATCCCGCCGGAGGCGGCGAAGAACCCGGACGGGATCGTGCCGCAGTACTTCAACCTGCTCGCCGAAACCATGCCGTGGCTGATCGGTCTGTTGGCGGTCTGCGCCCTCGCGGCGATGCAGTCGACCGGGGCGGCCTACATGTCGACCGCCGGCGGCATGTTGACGCGAGACCTCTACAAGCGCTACCTCAACCCGGGCGCCACCCACACCACCCAGAAGCTGTTCGGTCGGTTGGGCGTCGCCTTCATCGTGGTCTCGGCGTTGCTGGTCGCCACCTACTCGAAGGACGCGCTGGTCCTGCTCGGTGGTCTGGCGGTCGCCTTCGGGTTCCAGATGTGGACCCCGCTGGCGGCGGTCTGCTACTTCCCATGGATCACCCGCCAGGGCGCGACATGGGGCTTGGCCGCCGGCTGCCTCGGCGTCATCTTCACGGAGAGCTTCGGCCTGAACATGCTGAAGTCGGTCGGGATCGATCTGTGGGGACGGTGGCCGTGGACGATCCACTCGGCCGGCTGGGGGATGCTCTTAAACGCCGGCGTCTGCGTGGTGGTGTCGGCGATGACCCAGAACGAGCAGGCGACGGCCCATCGCATGAAGGTCCACAACTTCCTGCGTGAACACGCGACGCTGCCGGCGTCCAAGAAGGGGCTGATCCCGATCGCCTGGATCGTCACCCTCGGTTGGATGTTCTTCGGCATCGGCCCCGGGATCGTCATCGGCAACGACATCTTCGGTGCCCCCGATGCCGGCCGTGACGGCTGGACCTTCGGCATCCCGTCGATCTGGGCTTGGCAGATCCTGTTCTGGATCCTCGGTGTGGCGATGATGTGGTTCCTCGCCTACAAGATGGAGATGTCCACCGTGCCGGAGACCGACGTCCAGGCTCTGGTGGAAGACATCGGCGACACCACGCTCGAGAAGCCGAGCGTCTGACGACCGATCCGATCGGCGATTGCCGCCGGGGGAAGGGCTTGCCCTTCCCCCGGTTTCTTATCTAGACTTCCCCGCGCCCGGTGGCGAAGCGCCAGGGGTCGGAACAGGTCGCGGGTGCTGCAATCATGGACGTCTTGTTCACGCCCCAGTCGCAGTGGCTGTGGACGGCGGTGCTCGCCGCCGCGTTGTTCTATCCGATCCGAAAACTGATCTGGGTGATGTCGGTGCGCCGCGAACACCGCAAGACCGGTCAACTGCCGGACGACGCCCGGCAGCAGGCCCTCAGACGACGGGCCTCGATCACCGCCATCCTGCTCTCGGCCATCTTCTCCGTCGTCTACGTCGACGTTCTGTTCAGAAATCTGCATCCGCCGCAATGACCGTCCTGACGAATCCGAGAATCATTCGCCGTTTCATCATCCTGATGGCGGTCGCCACCTTCGTGATGTTCAGCGTCTGGGCCGCGTTCCGGGGCTATTTCGAGGCGGTTCCGGGCGACTACGAGGTGCGGCAGGGCGACATCCTGCTCGGCGACCGCAAGTACGACCAGGCCCTAGAGCGGTTCACGGCCGCCCTCGACGCCGCGCCCGACCACCGCGGCGCGCTGATGGGCCGCGCGATCGCCTTCCTCGAGAGCGGTCGCCACGAGGAGGCGGAGGCCGAGTTCACGTATCTGATCGACTTTCTGACCCACAACGTCGCTCCCGACGACGCCACCGGGATCGGCGTGCTGGCCGGCGCCTACGCCAACCGCGGTATTCTCTACGATCGCACCGAACGCTACGAGAAGGCGCTCGCCGACTACACACGGGCGATCGAGATCGACGAAGGGGCGGTCGAGGGCCCGGATCTGGTCCACCGGATCCTCTACGTGCGCCCAAAGCCGGCAACCGTGAGCAGGCGGGCCGAGTATCTGCGCCAGCAGCTTGCGCTTCCCGAGGGAGAACGCCTGTTGCGGATCCCGGAACTGGATGCCGAGCAGCGGATGCACAAGCCCTGAGGCGGGCGGATGCCGCGGAGGCGGCACCGGGAACATCGACGCCGCCGGCGCGGACAAGGAGTCGCCTGCGGCGGCGTTCGCCGCTAGGATCGGTGGCGATCGGCGCGCGCGCCGCCACCCCCATTCGACCGGCAGAGGGAAGCTCGCACCATGACCGCCTACGCCGCTCCCGTCCGCGACATGCGGTTCGTCCTCGAACACCTGTGCGCCATCGGGGAGACCGCGCTGCTGCCGGGCCTCGAGGAGGCGACTCCCGATCTCGTCGCCGCGGTGCTGGAGGAGGCGGGTCGGCTCGCCTCGGAGGTGCTGGCGCCGATCAACCACGCCGGCGACCGCCAGGGCGCGCGGCTGGAGGACGGGATCGTCCGCACCCCCGACGGCTGGAAGCACGCCTACGACACCTTCGTCGAAGGCGGCTGGGTCGGGGCGGTGTTCGATCCCGCCTACGGCGGCATGGGCCTGCCGTGGGTGGTCAACGCGGCGATCCAGGAGATGATCCAGGCCGCCAACATGTCGTTCGCCCTGTGCCCGATGCTGACCCAGAGCGCCATCGAGGCGATCCTGATGAACGCGTCCGATGCGCTCAGGCGCCGCTACGTGGCGAACATGGTCAGTGGCCGCTGGACCGGCACCATGAACCTCACCGAGTCGCAGGCCGGCTCCGATCTCGGGGCCATCCGCGCGCGCGCCGAGCGCGACGGGGACCACTACCGGATCTACGGCCAGAAGATCTTCATCACCTACGCCGATCACGACCTCGCCGAGAACGTCATCCATCTGGTGCTGGCGCGCATCGCCGATGCGCCGGCCGGGGTCAAGGGCATCTCGCTGTTCGTGGTGCCGAAGATCCTGGTCGGCGACGACGGCGCCCTCGGCGCGCGCAACGACGTCCACGTCGTCTCTCTCGAGCACAAACTCGGCATCCACGCGAGCCCGACGGCGATCGTCTCGTTCGGCGATGGCCGGGGCGCGGTCGGCTACCTGGTCGGCGAGGAGAACCGGGGCCTCGCCTACATGTTCGTGATGATGAACCTGGCCCGGCTCGTGGTCGGCCTGCAGGGCCTCGGCATCTCCGATCGGGCCTACCAGCAGGCGCGAGACTATGCCCGCGAGCGGGTCCAGGGCCAGCCGATCGGCGGCGACGGCGCCGACCGGCGGACGATCATCGAGCATGCGGACGTGCGCCGGATGCTGATGACCATGAAGGCTTCGGTCGAGGCGATGCGGGCGGTCGCCTACCTCGCCGCCCGTTCGATCGACTTCGCCCACCGCCACCCCGACGCCGCGGTGCGCGCCCACCATCAGGCACGGCTCGATCTGCTGACGCCGGTGGTCAAGGGCTGGTGCACCGAACTCTCGGTGGAGTTGACCTCGCTCGGGGTCCAGATCCACGGCGGCATGGGCTACGTCGAGGAGACCGGCGCCTGCCAGCATTTCCGCGACGCCCGCATTACCCCGATCTACGAGGGGACCACCGGCATCCAGGCCCAGGACCTGGTCGGCCGCAAGATCCTGCGCGACGGCGGTGCCGCCGTGCGCGACCTGATCGCCGAGATGCGCGCGATCGACGGCGAGCTCGCCTCCAACCGCGATCCCGACTGCCTGAACGTCCGCCGCGCCGTGAACGAGGGCATCGACGCCTTCGCGGCCGCCGTCGACTGGCTGCTCGACGTCGCCGATCGCGACCCGAGGCTGCCGGCGGCGGCGTCGGTTCCCGTCCTCGAACTCGCCGGCACCGTGGTCGGCGGCTGGCTGATGGCGAAGGCGTTGCTGGTCGCCAAGGCGCGCATCGCCGCCGGCGACGACGACGCCGGCTTCCTGGAGGCGAAGGTCGCCACCGCCCGCTTCTACGCCGACCACATCCTGCCGCAGGCGAAGGCGCTGGGCGAGATCGTCGTCCGCGGCTCGGAATCGGTCATGGCCCTCGACGCCGAGCAGTTCTGAGGCCGGCCGCTCCGTCCGACCCGGAGCCCCATGCCGTCCGGCCGCGCCGGGGCGCGCCCCCGGTCCGCCGCCCGCGGAAGGGATATATTAAAGGTTGTATATAGAATATGATGCTCCCGCTCATATTGAGGCGAAGAGCATGCTGCAGATCAACCACTGCGAGACCTTCGCGACGACGCGCGATCCGTCCGCCGACGACCGGAGCCTGCTCTCCGGCATCGCCCTGTTCGCCGACTTCGACCGGGCGCGACTGACCGCGATCGAACAGGCCTGTCGCTACAAACGCTTTGCCGCCCAGGAGCAGATCATCGACCGCGATAGCGCCACCACCGACGTGTTCTTCGTCGTCCGCGGCCGCGTCCGGGTGGTGAACTATTCGATCCTCGGACGCGAGATCGCCCTCGACGAGGTCTCCGCCGGCCACTATTTCGGCGAGCTGTCGGCGCTTGACGGCCGACCGCGCTCGGCCGGCGTGATGGCGGTCGAGGACACACTGATCCTCGCCCTGCCGCGGCGGCCGTTTCTCGACCTGCTCGCCGACCACCCCGACATCGCGCTCAGGGTGATGGTGCGGATGGCCGGGATCATCCGCGCCGCCGACGACCGGATCATGGATCTGAGCACCCTCGCCGCCCAGAACCGGGTCCACGCCGAGCTCCTGCGCCAGGCGAGGCCCTACCGGAGCGGCGGGCGCACAGCGAAGATCGAGCCGGTCCCGGTGCACAGCGACATCGCCAGCCGGGTCAGCACCTCGCGCGAGACCGTCGCCCGGGTGCTCGGCGACCTCGCCCGCCGGGGAATCGTCGAGCGGACCCGCGACGCGCTGGTGATCCACGATCTCGGGCGGTTGCGCAACATGGTTCAGGACGTGCGCGGTTGAGCCGCGGCCACGACCGGACCGCCTACTTGATCTTGGCTTCCTTGAACGGCACGTGCTTGCGGACCACCGGGTCGTATTTGCGGAACTCGAGCTTGCCGGTGGCGGTGCGGGGGTTCTTCTTGGCCACGTAGAAGAAGCCGGTGCCGGCACTGCTGACCAGTCTGACCAGGATCGTGGTGGGCTTGGCCATCGGCGGAGCTCCCTTGACGACGACGGCCCGCAAAGCGGACCGCCCGGCACCATACAGGCGCTGCGGCCCCTGTCAAGCCACCGTCAGCGGGCGACCTCGGCGATGGTCGCCGTCTGGGCGAGCGCCCGCCGGAAGGCGCTCGGGTCGGCGAGCAGCCGCCGGGCGACGGTCACCTCCAGATCGCCGGTCCGCCGCTCGGCCGCACACGGCGCGGCGATCGGCGGGTGCAGCGTCGTCCAGCGGACCGCCAACGTCTGCGCGACGGCGTTCGCATGCTCGCCGTCGACGCCGCTGGTACAGATGTCGGGCAATACGCCCCGCCCGTGCAGCGACCAGCCCGACGGCGACACCAGCCGCGACCAGGTGAGCGACAACTCGCCCTCGTTCGGCAGCGGAACGACGACCTGGACCGAGCCCTTGCCATAGGACGTGGTGCCGACGACGACCGCGCGCCCCCGGTCCTTGAGCGCCAGCGCAACCACCTCTGCCGCCGAGGCCGAGCCGCCATCGACCAGGACGACCACCGGCCGCCCCGAAACCACGTCGCGTCCCTGGGCCCGATAGGCCTTGACGCTGTCGAGATGGCGGCCGCGGGTGGTGATGATCGGCCCGTGGTCGAGGAACAGGTCGGCGACCCGGATCGCCTGGTGCAGGAGCCCCCCCGGATTGCCGCGCAGGTCGAGGACGACGCCCCGCAGGGGTGGTCCTTCTCGGGCGACCAGGGTGTCCAGGATCGACCAGATCCGCCCCGCGGTGCCCTGGTTGAAGCCGTCGACCGTGAGATGGACGATCCCGTCGGCGTAGCGATCGGTGACCGTCTCGGCGACGACATGCGCCCGGTGGACATGCAGGCGGCGCGCTTCGAGCCCATTCTCGCGCTCGGTGGTCACCGTCACCCAGGTTCCCGCCGGCCCGCTCAGCCATGCGGCGACCGCCGCCTCGGTCTGTCCGAGCACCGGGATGCCGTCGATGCGGGTGAGTCGGTCACCGACCCTGAGACCGGCGCGATGGGCGGGACCGTCGATGCTGACGCCGACGACGTGGACCTCGCCGTTGACCATCCGGAAGCTGACCCCGATGCCGCCATGTCCGTCGCGCCGAAAGCGATTGCCGCGCGCCTCCGCGGCGGTGGCGTAGCGCGAGAAGGGATCGAGGGTCGAGAGCGCGCCGTCGAATACCGCCTCGAACAGCCGTTCCGCATCGGCGGCGGCGAGCGCCGGCGAAACCATCCGCCCGGCGGCGACGATCGCCGCCGTCAAGCGGGCCCAGCCACCCACGTCATCGTCGCCCGGAACGGCGAAGTCCTCCACCCCGCGGCCGCCGGTCGACAGCATGACCCGATTGCCGCGACGCCGGATCGTCAACGACGGATCGAGGACCGTCAGGCCTCCGAGGCCGTCGACGGCCATCACCCCGATCGCCACCGGCTCGATGTAGCGCTCGGCGATCCCGGCATACCCCTGTCGGAAGACGTCCACGGCGAGGTCGTCGAGGCGCCCACCGACGGCCGAACCGGGCGGCGGCTGCCGCGGTGACGCGCAGGCCGCCATCACCCCGATCAGCAGAACGAGGCCGACGATCCGCGCAGCGATGGGTGCCGGGTGTGTCATCGCCGCCATGATTCCCGATTTCGCCGGGGGCGTCATCACCTGAATGGACAGCAAAACCGGCCCCCGATTGGGCCGCCCGCGAGGCCTCTGCCGGCGCTCGCCGCCGCCGCACCTACGCGCGCCCGCGCCTCCCGCCGATGCGCCCGCCGCCGCGACCGCCACCCGGCCGCCGGGGCCCACGCGTCGGCCGACCTCCGCCCTCCGTCAATTCCAGGATCAGGCCGCCGGTAATCGGGTTCGCCTCGGCGAGACGAACGGTCACCGCATCGCCGAGGCGGAACGCGCGGCCCGTCGTCCGACCGACCAGGCGGTGGGATTTCTCGTCGTGGACGTAGTAGTCGTCGGGAAGACTGCCGATCGGGACCAGTCCGTCACCACCGCTGTCGTCGAGGGTGACGAACAGGCCGAAACGGGTGACGCCGTTGATCCGCCCGGCGAAGGTGGCACCGACCTTGTCGGCCAGGTAGGCGGCGGTGAACCGGTCGACCGCATCGCGCTCCGCCGCCGCCGCCCGCCGCTCGGTGGTCGAGATGTGCTCCGAGACGCGGTCGAGATCGGCGCCCTCGCTGCCGTGACCGCCGGCGCCGAGCCCGAGCGCGGCGATCAGCGCCCGATGGACCAACAGATCGGCATAGCGCCGGATCGGCGACGTGAAATGGCAGTAGCGCCGCAGCGCCAGCCCGAAGTGACCGATGTTGGTGGGTGCATAGACCGCCTGCGCCTGGGTTCGCAGCACCACCTCGTTGATCATCCTCGCTTCCGGTCGTCCCTGCGCGCGGTCGAGGATCTGGTTGAGATCCTTGGCCCGCACCACCTGCCCGCGGGAGAACCTGATGCCGAGCGTGTCGAGGAACTGCCGCAACGCCTCCAGCTTGTCGCGGGATGGCTGGTCATGGATCCGGTAGACGCACGGCCGCTTGCGCTTCTCCAGCGTCTCGGCGGCGGCGACGTTGGCGGCGATCATGAACTCCTCGATCAGCTTGTGGCTGTCGAAGCGCTCGCGGGTCTCGACCCGTGCCACCGTCCCGTCCTCGCCGATCACCACCCGCCGCTCGGCGAGATCGAGTTCGAGGACCCCGCGCCGCGCCCGGGCGCCGGCCAAGGCCGCATAGGCCCCGTAGAGGGGAGCGATCACCGCGTCGACCAGCGGGCCGGTGGTGTCGTCCGCGCGGCCGTCGCGGGCCTCCTGAACCTGGGTGTAGGTCAGTCGCGCCGCCGATCGCATCATCGCGCGAACGAACCGGTGGCCGATCAGCGTGCCGTCGGCGCCGATCCTTAAGTGCGCCGCCAGGCACGGGCGATCCTCGCCCGGAACCAGGGAACACCATCCGTTGGACAGCGCCTCGGGGAGCATCGGCACCACCCGGTCGGGGAAGTAGACCGAATTGCCGCGCTCGAAGGCGGCCCGGTCGAGGGCCTCGCCGGGGCGCACGTACCAGCCGACGTCGGCGATCGCCACCACCACCTGCCAGCCGCCCGGGCTCGTCGGGTCGGGATCCGGCTCCGCCCACACCGCATCGTCGAAGTCGCGGGCGTCGGCGCCGTCGATGGTGACCAGCGGCATCGACCGGAGATCGGCACGTTCAGCCATCGGTGCCGGGCCGCAGGCGTCCGCCTGCCGCATGGCCTCGTCGGCGAAGCGGGTCGGGATGTCGTGATCGTGGATGGTGATCAGGCTGATCGCCCGCGGACCCTGGGCCGGCCCGAGACGCTCGACGACCCGCGCATGGCGCAGACCGAGCGGCCGGCCGGGGCGGACCTCGGCCCGGACGAGTTCGCCGGGCGCACAATCCATCGAGTCGCCGGGCGCCACCACGAACTCCTCGCGGGCGCGCCGGTCGATCGGCCGGATCCGCCCCTGGGCGCCGAACGCTTCATAGATGCCCAAGGCGCGCGCCGGTGCGGCCGCCAGCCGGCGGATGACCTGTCCCTCGTAGGAGCCGGGATCGATCCGGCGGAGCCGCACCAGCGCCCGCTCGCCCGGCGCGAGGGCGGAGCGGCTGCGGGCCTCGGGCACCAGGGTCACCACCGGTGCGGGCGCTTCCTCCGTCCAACCGAGCGGGCGGCCGACCAGCTCGCCATCGCCATCGATCCCGGTGATCTCCACCACCGCGACGCTCGGCAGCGTGCCGGGCTCGTGGTACCGCCGCCGCCGCCCGCGCTCGATCGCGCCTTCGGCTTCGAGTTCCTTGAGCACTCGCTTCAGCGACAGCTTCTGTTCGGCGTCGAGGCGAAAAGCGCGGGCGATCTCGCGCTTGCCGATCCGTTGCGGGCTACTGTTGACGTACTCGACGATCTGTTCCCGACTCGGGAACGGCGACGGCGGCTTGCTGGGTTTTGCGGACATCGGATGCGCCGGGTCTTCAGCCGGCCGCCTTCTTCCTTGTCGCCGGCTTCCTCGTCGCCGGCTTCTTTTTCGCCGGCGCCTTGCTCGCCTTGCGGACGGGCTTGTCGGCAGCCGCGTCCCCGTCGTCGGTTCGCTTCGCGGCGAGAAGGGCGACGGCGCGATCCAACTCGAGGGTGTCTGCCGATACCCCCTTCGGCAGCGAGGCACGAACCTTCCCGTGCTCCACGTAGGGACCGTAGCGGCCTGCTTTCACCACGATCGGCTTGCCGTCGGCCGGGTGGGGGCCGACGGTGCGCGCACGCCCCTTCTTGCCCGAGACCTCGGCGAGCAGAACCACCGCCCGGTTGAGGCCGAGGCTGAGCACGTCGTCTTCGCCCTTGAGGGAGACGTAGGTGTCGCCCATCCGCACGTAGGGGCCGAAGCGACCGAGACCGGCCGTGATCGTGTCTCCCGTCTCGGGATGGACGCCGACCTCGCGCGGCAACGACAGCAGAGCCAGCGCCGCATCGAGGTCGACGGCCTGCGGATCCATGCCGCGGGCCAGCGACGCCCGCTTCGGTTTCGTCCTCTTCTTGCCGTCCCCCTCCGGCTCGCCGAGCTGAACATAAGGGCCGTAGGGACCCGAACGCAGCGTGACCTCCAGTCCCGTCGCCGGGTCGGTTCCGAGCGACCGCCGTTCGACGCCGCCGCCGGAGGCTGCCACCGGTTCGTCGCCGCCGGTCGCGACAAGCGGTCGCGTATACCGGCATTCCGGGTAGTTCGAACAGCCGACGAAGGCGCCGAACTTGCCGAGCTTCAGGTTGAGCCGGCCGTCGGCACAGCCGGGACAGGCGCGGGGGTCGGAGCCGTCGCCCGTCGCCTTGAAGAAGTGCGGCCCCAGCAGCCTGTCCAGCGCCTCCAGCACCTCCTTGACCCGCAGATCCTTGGTGTCGCCGACCGCGACGCTGAAGTCCCGCCAGAACTCGCCCAGCACCTTCTTCCAGTTGTTTCGCCCGTCCGAGATGTCGTCCAGCCTCTCTTCCATCTCGGCGGTGAAGCCATAGGCGACGTAACGCTCGAAGAAGCTGGCCAGAAAGGCGGTCACCAGCCGGCCGCGGTCCTCCGGGACGAAACGCCGGCTCTCCAGGCGGACATACTTGCGGTCCTGCAACACCGAGAGGATCGCCGCATAGGTCGACGGCCGGCCGATGCCCAGCTCCTCGAGCCTTTTGACCAGGCTCGCTTCCGTGAACCGCGGCGGCGGCTGGGTGAAATGCTGTTCCGCCTCGACCTGGAGCCGCTCGAGGTCCTCGCCCTGCACGATCGGCGGCAGAATGCGGTTTCCGGGCTCGTCGCCGGCCTCGTCGCGTTCCCGCTCGGGGTCGTCGCGTCCCTCCCGGTAGAGCTTGAGAAAACCGTCGAAGGCGATCACCGAGCCGGTGGCCCGCAGCACCACCTGTGCATCGGCGGAAGCGACGTCGACGGCGACCTGGTCGAGGAGCGCCGACTCCATCTGACTGGCGACGGCCCGCCGCCAGATCAGCGTGTACAGCTTGCGAAGATCCCCGTCGACGGCGCGGTCGAGATCGGCGGGCCGGCGGGCGAAGTCGGTGGGTCGGATCGCCTCGTGCGCTTCCTGGGCGTTCTTCGCCTTGCTCTTGTAGAGGCGCGGCTTGTCCGGAAGATAGCGTTCGCCATGGTCGGCGGCGATCAGGTTGCGGCAGGCGGCGATCGCCTCTGCGGCCATCTGCACGCCGTCGGTCCGCATGTAGGTGATCAGCCCGACGGTCTCCCCGCCGATGTCGACGCCCTCGTAGAGCCGCTGGGCCAGCCGCATGGTGTGGGTGGCGCTGAAACCGAGCTTGCGCGAGGCCTCCTGTTGCAGGCTCGACGTGATGAACGGCGGCGCCGGATGTCGCCGCGTCTGCTTGCGCTCGATCTTGGCGACCGCGAACGCGCGCGCCTCGACGGCGCGGACCGCCGCCTGCGCGGCGGCGGCGTCGCCGAGATCCATCTTTCCCAGCTTGCGGCCGTCGAGGTGGGTCAGCGTCGCGCCGAACGTGTCGCCGACGGCGGTTCGGAACCGCCCTTCGATCGTCCAGTACTCCTGGGAATGGAAGCTCTCGATCTCGGCCTCGCGCTCGCAGATCAGCCGCAGCGCCACCGACTGCACCCGACCGGCCGACCGGCTGCCCGGCAGCTTCCGCCACAGCACCGGCGACAGCGTGAAGCCGACCAGGTAGTCGAGCGCCCGACGCGCCAGGTAGGCGTCGATCAACTCGCGGTCCAGGTCGCGGGGATGGGCGAACGCGTCGAGGATGGCGTTGCGGGTGATCTCGTTGAACACCACCCGTTTGACGTCGACGCCCTTCAGCGCCCTGTTCTCGGCCAGCACCTCCGCGACATGCCAGGAGATCGCCTCGCCCTCGCGATCGGGGTCGGTCGCGAGGTAGAGCCGACGCGCGCCACGAACCGCCTCGACCATCTCCCGGATGTGCTTGCGCGCCTTCGGATCGACCTCCCAGTCCATGGCGAAATCGGCGTCCGGGCGCACCGAGCCGTCCTTCGCCGGAAGGTCGCGAATGTGGCCGTAGCTCGCCACCACCTTGTAGTCGGCGCCCAGATACTTGTTGATGGTCTTGGCCTTGGCCGGGGACTCGACGACGACGACGTTCATGGGGTCTCGGGCGCTGCGATCAGTGAAACCTTGTTTCCGGGATGTCTTTCCAACCGGCCCGCCAGTTCCCATTCCAGCAACACCGTGGTGACGACGGCCGGCGACAATTGGCAGGTGCGGATGATTTCGTCAACCGTCACCGGCGCCGGCGAGAGCGTCTCGGCGATCGTCCGGGCGGCCGCATCCAGTTCGCGCTCGTCGGGCATGGCGGACATGGCGGGCATTGCCGGCGGCGGCGCGGCGACGGTCGCCGGCCGCCCGTCGCCGCCGAGGAGGGCGAGCACATCGTCGGCCGACTCCGTCAGCGCCGCCCCCTGACGGATCAGGTCGTTGGTCCCCCGCGCCCGCGGGTCGAGCGGCGATCCGGGGACCGCGAACACCTCGCGTCCCTGCTCGAGCGCCATCCGGGCGGTGATCAGCGAGCCCGACCGCAATGCCGCCTCGACCACGACCACGCCGAGGGCAAGGCCGGAGATCAGCCGGTTGCGACGCGGGAAGTGTCGCGCCTGGGGCTGCACGCCGGGCGGCAGTTCGGAGACGATCGCCCCGCGGGCGGCGATCTCGGCATGGAGCGCCGCGGACTCGGGGGGATAGACGACGTCGACGCCGCCGGCCACGACCGCGACCGTGCCGGTGGCCAGGCTCGCCTGGTGGGCTGCGGCGTCGATCCCGCGGGCGAGGCCCGACACGACCACGATTCCGGCTTCGCCCAGCGCGGCGGCGAGGGAGGCGGCGATGCGGCGGCCGTTCAGCGACGCGTTGCGGCTGCCGACCACCGCGACCGCACGCCGTCCGAGCATCCGGGCGTCGCCGAGCACGCTGATCAGCGGCGGCGCGTCGTCGATGGCGGCGAGCAACGGCGGATAGGCCGGCTCGCCGCGGGCGATCAGCCGGGCGCCGATCGCCCGCAACGCGGCGATCTCCCGTTCGGCGTCGGCGCGCGAACAGACCCGGACGTGCTCTCCCCGCCCGCTGCGGCGGGCCAGTGCCGGCAGCGCATCGAGCGCCGCCGATGCCGATCCGAACCGCTCGACCAGCCGGTCGAAGGTCACCGGCCCGACGTTGTCGCTGCGGATCAACCGCAGTCGCTGCAACCGCTCGTCGTCGGTGATCGCCGTGGGGGCAGGATCGCGCATCGCCGCCCACCGTAGGGCAGCACGAACGGCCGATCAATCGATCGGCGCCAACCGATCGGCGAAGCCGCCCCGCAGTCGCTCACGCACCGCCGCGATCTGTTCGGGGCTGTAGGGTCGCGATGGTCCCCGGCCCCACACCGGCGCCGGCCAGGCGGGGTCGGTGCGATAGCGGACGATGACGTGCCAATGCAGCTGCGGGACCATGTTGCCCAGCGCGGCAACGTTGATCTTGTCGGCCCGATAGGCCTCGCCGAGCCAGCGCGCGAGACGGGAGGACTCGTCGATCAGGAGGTGTTGATCCGCGTCGGACAGGTCATGGACTTCGCGCACGTCCCGTCGCTCGGGAACCAGGATGAACCACGGATAGGTGGCATCGTTCATCAGCAACAGCCGGCACAGCGCGAACCGTCCGAGGTCGATGCCGTCCTCTCGCAGCCTGGGATGCAACTCGAACATCGGCGTCCTCCGGGGGGCGGTATACCCGACGGCGAGGCTGATCGCCACCCCCGGAGGACACGGACCACGCGGTCGGCGACGGCGACCGCGGCGCCGCTCAGGCGGCCGACCGCTCCGCCTTCAGGCCCTTGAGGTAGGTCAACATGGTGTCGGCGTCGGACATCTCGAACGGATCGGTCGGACAGACGTCCGCGAAGCCCGGCTCGACGAACATCTTCTTGATCTCGCCGTCGACCACGTACATCGAGTAGCGCCAGCTGCGCATGCCGAAGCCGAGGTTGGTCTTGTCGACCAGCATGCCCATCTTGCGGGTGAATTCGCCGTTGCCGTCGGGGAGCAGAAACACGTTCTTCGCGCCCTGGCTCTTGCCCCACTGGTACATGACGAAGGCGTCGTTGACCGAGAGGCAGACGACGGCGTCGACGCCGAGGGAGCGGAACTCGTCGTAGAGCGCCTCGTATCGCGGCAGATGGCTCGTCGAACAGGTCGGCGTGAAGGCGCCCGGCAGGGCGAACAGGACGACGCGCTTGCCGGCGAAGATCTCGTCGGTGGTCAGATCCTTCCACTCGAACGGATTGGGACCGCCGAGCGCGTCGTTGCGGACGCGGGTCTTGAAGGTGACGGAGGGGACTTTGGTCATGCTGCTGTTCCTTTCTGTCAGGTGTGGCACGATTGACGCTGTCGGGCACGATCTTCCGGGCGTTGCGACCGACCCGGCGGTCGGCGGCGGCGGAGCGCCCGAGCCGGGTCATCAGACCGAGTTCATTTCCATACGCGTATCTCATACATTAGATAGGTTCTAAATAATCGGCGACGACCCGGCCGTCAAGGGGATCGGATCGGTTTCGATGAACAGCCGTTGCCAAGCCGACCGGGGCCGGCTAACGATGAGGACTCTCGGTCGCAAGGACGGCCCGCGTCCCCGCCTGTCCGTGCCGAGCGCCAGGGGGACCGGCGGCCCGGTTCGGGTCGGTCCCGTCGCCGGCATGGACCCGTGCGGGACTCGACTGTGATCGAGAACACAGAAAAAAACCGCCAACCCGGTTAGGTCAGCGGCGGAGAGGCCGAAACGTTGGGAGACCACCATGAGTGAGCGCAATCGTGACGATGCCGCCGACCAAAGGCAACGCCGGGGCCCGGAGAAGAGCCGGGCGAGGCTCGTGAGCCCCCGTGCCGAGGCGCTCGGCAGCGGCCGTCAGTACCGCTGGACGGAGCGCGCGGAGGACCCGTTCGACATGGGCCGGTACTGGGAGATCTACGCCGGCACCGACTGATTCGGCACCGGCTGGCTCGGCATTGGCTGATTCGGCACTGGCGCGCCCGATCCGGGTGCGGGCCCTGTCACCGCGATCCGCCGCCGGCGGCCGGGGAGTCGGCGCCGGCCGATCGCGCCAATGCGGCGACGCGGTCCCGCAAGGCCAGAGCGATGCGAACGCTTTCGGCATCGTCGCCGTCCGGGCCCGCCAGCTCGCCGGCGGCGATCGGCGGCCCGAAGACGACGCGGAGCGGTCGCAGCCGCGGCCAGCGGCGGTGGCGCGGCAGCGCCTCGAAGCTCCCGGCGATGTAGATCGGAACCACCGGAACGCCGGTATCGGCGAGCAGCTTGCCGATACCCGGCAGGAACCGTTGCAGCTCGCCGTCGGGGGACCGCCACGCCTCGGGAAACCACACCTGGACATGGCCACGGCCGAGGACCGCCTCGGCGATCGCCATGACGCTGCCGGGCCTGCGCTCGTCGACGGGATAGACATGAGCCGCCCGGCACAGCCAGCGGCCGGCCGCGGTCGAGAACAGGCGAACGACGTCGCCGGCCCAATAGGTGCGCCGTGCCACCGCGAGCGGCAACGCCGCCGCCAAAGCCAGGGGATCGAGGTCGCTCGCATGATTGGCGGCGAGCACGCAGGCGCCCGCGGCCGGCACCCGCTCCCGCCCCTCGACCCGCAGCCGGAACAGGATCCGCATCACCAGGCGGTTGAGACCGTAGAGCGCGACGCCGGCGACGCGATGGGCGGGACCAACCGGCTTCAGCCACCGGGCCGCGCCGGCCTCGTCCGCGACCGGCGATGATCCCCCGCTCGCCCGATCGGCCGCCACCCCCGCCGCCGCGATCAGGTCGCCCACCGTCTCCACCCGGGCGATGTCGTCTTCCGTGAGGCGGATCCCGGTCCGCTTTTCGAGCTCGACGACAAACGTCATCCAGGCGAACGAGTCCATGCCGAGGTCGAGGGCGGGACTGGACTCCAGCGAGAGCGTCGCCTTCCCGCAGCGCTCGCCGAGCAGCCGCCAGACGTCCTTCGCCGGCGAGACGGCGAGGAGCGCCCGGTCGGCGGCGGTCGGGGCGGCGCGCGCCGTCCCTTCCCGGCCGGCGCGGGCCAGGTCGTAGAGCTGCGGCAACCGGAAGCGGCGGACCTTGCCGAGGCGGGTGCGCGGCAACGGGTCGCGCACCACCGCGAAACCGGTCAGCCGCCGATGGGAGGGCAGGGTGTGGGCGACGCTGGTCAACGCCACCCGGACGGCGTCGTCGATCCTGGTGGCCCCGGCCTCGCGCAGCGCGGCCGGATCGGGACGCACCAGCGCCACCAGGCCGCCCGCCCGCTCGAACACCGCGATCTCGGCGACGAACGGATGGGCGCCGTATGCGTTCTCCAGCTCCTCGGGGTTGATGTTCTTGCCGCCGCCGAGAACGATCAGTTCCTTGGCGCGGCCGGTGACGGTGACGTAGCCGTCGTCGTCCAGACACCCGAGATCGCCGGTGCGAAACCATCCATCCGCGGTGAAGGCGTCGCGGTTGGCGTCGGGATTGTTGCGATAGCCGCCAAACACGGCGGGGCCGCACACCTGGATCTCACCGATGCCGGTCTCGTCGGCATCCGCGATCCGCAGCCGGCCGGACGTGATCGGTCGTCCCTCGCTGCCGAGGCGCTTGCGGTCGGGAACATTGGCGGTGAAGATCGACGCCGTCTCCGCGAGTCCATAGCCCGACAGGACTTCCCAGCCGAGGGCCTCCAGCCTGACGATGGTCGCCGGCTCCAACCGGGCACCGCCGGACACCAGCAGCCGGACGTCGGGCCCGATGCGGCGGCGAACCGGCCGCAACAGGCGCCGGCCGAGGTCGATCCCGAGCCGGCGTCGCGCTGCCGCCGAGACCGCCATCAGGACCGCGAAGGCCGTCCGCGACGGCGCCCCCGCCGCCGCGGCCCGCGCCTCGACGCCCGCGAGCAGCGCCTCGTAGAGGCGGGGGACGCCGATGACGACGGTGACGCCCGCCGTCTGCAAGGCATGAACGATCGCGGGCCCGGTCGCCGCCTCCGGCAGGACCACGGTCAGCCCGGCGGTCAACGCCGTGAGCACGCCGACCACCCACGGATAGACGTGGTGGAGGGGCAACGGCAGCAAGGCCCGGTCGCCGGGTGCGACGACGGCGAGCGCCGCGAGGGCGGTCACGTTGGCGGCGATGTTGGCGTGGGAGAGATGGAACGCCTTCGCCGCGCCGGTCGTTCCGGAGGTGTAGAACAGCGACATCGGCCGGCCCGCATCCACCTCGGGCAGGGCGGCGGGATGGTCCGAGAGCAGACGGCGCCAGCCCGGAGCCCCGTCGTCCGACCCGTCGCGGTCGAGCCGGAACAGCCCCAACCCGCCGTCGGCCGGCAGACCGCGCAGCGCCTGAAGATGGTGGTCCACGGTGAAGACGATCCGGGCGCCGCTGTCGGTGACGATGGTCGCCGCCTCCCCATCGGCCGCCAGATCGTCGATCGGCACCACCGTCCCGCCGGCGGCGGCGATCGCCAGCCCGACGACGATCCACTCGGGCATGTTGGGCGCGACGATCGCCACTGGCTCGTCTTGACCGAGCCCCCTCTCCCGCAACCCCGCCGCCAGCCGCAAGGCGTGATCCGCGACCTGTCGGTAGGACCACTCGATCAGCCGGTCGGCGCAGACCGCCACCACCGCGGGACGATCGCCGCGGCCCGCCATGTCGTCGAGCAGCCTGGGGATGCTCCAGTCTCGCACCGGCCCGAACGTCTCCGAATCTTCCGCCCGCGTCGGCCAATCTATCCCATCCGCCGGGAGGTCGTCGCCTCTTTCGCGGCGATCGGCGACAACGAGCGGATTTCGGCGGCGGATTTGTGCACTGCAAAAACGCAACTTGACACCGGCCTTCGTTGTGCGCACATCGAGGGACATCCGAGGTTCCTTGGGCAGGGACATCTGCGGCCTCGAGCAGTGAGGAGCCATCGATGCGGACTTCCACCGTCGGCGACACCATCGAGCGGCCTGCGAGGGCGTGCCAGGCGTGTGTCGAGGACCACCTCAAGACCCCGGTGACGTCGATCCGTGCCGCGGCCGAGATCCTCCGCGACCACGCGGATGTGACCGGCGAGGAGCGCGACCGGTTCCTCGCCGCGATCATCGAGGACAGCCGTCGGTTGGAGGCGTTCGCGGAGCGGCTGGTGGCCGATGAGTCCACAGAACCCGCGGCCGGCGCCTTCGACCGCCGCCCCGCGCCGGCGCACGATCTCCGTCTCGACCGTTCAAGGGCCTGAATTCGCCGGACATTCCGATCGGCGGGGGTTAGGCTGGATCCTCCGGTCCGGAACCGGGGAGGGTTCGCGTGCTGGAGTTGACGACCGTCGTTCTGGTGATCGCCGGCCTGCTCGTCGTCATCGGCGTGCTGCAACCCCTGGCCGAGCGCTTGCGCATCCCGTCGACGGTGCTGCTGGCCGGAGTCGGCGTCGGTATCGGTACGCTGGCCTCCTTCCTTCTCTTTACGCCGCGCACCGATCGTTTCGACGAGATCGTGGCGCCGATCGTCAATCTTCCGCTCGGATCGGCGACCTTCCTCTACGTGTTCCTGCCGCTGCTCCTGTTCCAGACGGCGTTGACCATCGATGTCGCGCGGATGAAGCAGGATGCGGCGCCGGTCCTGCTGCTCGCCATCGTGGCGGTGATCGTCACCACCATCGTCGTCGGCTTCGGCCTGTCATGGGTGTTCGCCGCGCCGCTGGTGGCCTGTCTCCTTCTCGGATCGGTGGTCGCGACCACCGATCCGGCCGCGGTGGTCGGGATCTTTCGCGACATCGGCGCACCGGCGCGCCTGTCCCGGCTGGTCGAGGGAGAGAGCCTCCTCAACGACGCCGCGGCCATCGTCCTGTTCGGGCTACTGCTCGGCATGCTGGTACGCGGCGAGCCGTTCGATCCCGTCGACGGCAGCACGCGGTTCGCGATCAGCTTCGCCGGCGGAACGGTGCTGGGGGTGCTGGCGGGCAAGCTTCTGATCATGGCGATCCGCCGACTCGACAACCTGAAGGCGGCGGAAACGACACTGACGCTCGCGGCCCCCTACATCGTGTACATCGTCTGCGATCGGGTTCTGGACATCTCCGGCGTGGTCGCGGTGGTGTTCCTCGGCCTCTCCGTCAGCGCCTGGGGGAAGACCGCGTTCACCCCCGAGAACTGGCAGCACCTGCACAACGTCTGGGAACAGATCGCGTTCTGGGCCGGATCGCTGGTGTTCGTTCTGGCGGCGATCGTGGTCCCGAAACTGGTCCCGGATGTCGGCTTCGTGGAGGCCCTGATCGTCCTCTCGCTGGTGGTGGCGGCCCTGTTCGCCCGCGCCCTGGTGCTCTTTCTCCTTTTGCCGCTGCTCAGCCTGGCGAGGCTGACCAAGCCGGTTGGCTGGCAATACAAGACCGCCATCCTGTGGGGCGGCCTGCGCGGCGCCGTCACGCTCGCCCTCGCGCTGTCGGTCGTCGAGAATCCGGCACTCGAACCCGAGGTCAAACGGCTGGTTGCGGCGGGAGCGACCGGCTTCGTGCTGTTCACCCTGTTCGTCAACGGCACCACCTTGCGCAGCGTCATCCACAAGCTCCGGCTCGACCGGTTGACGCCGCGGGATCGGATCCTGCGCGACCACATCCTCGCCCTCTCTCTGGCCGGGGTCGGGCATTCGGTTCGCGCGGCGAGCGAACGGTACGGCATCCCGGCGCCCAGCGTGGCCCCGGTGCTGCGGCACTACGAGGATCGCATGCGCGACGTCGTCAGCGGGGGACAACTCCTCGCCGACGGCAGCTGGGAATCGCAGCCACCGATCGGCGAGCGCGAACGCCTGGCCATCGCACTGGTCGCGCTCGCCAACCGCGAGCGGGAACTGATCATCCAGGAACATGGTCGGCAGACGACCTCACCGGCGGTGGCGGGGAGACTGCTCCGCCATGCCGAACGCATCGTCGAAGCGGCGCAAGGCCGTGGACGACCCGGATACGGTCGGGTCGCCCGAGAAGTGCTCGCGTTTGGACCGGCGTTCTGGTTCGCCCATCGGGTGCACCGGTCGCTCGGCTTCGACGGGCTGCTGGCGAGGCAGTTGGAGCAGCGGTTCGAGATGCTGCAGGCGGTCGGCCTGGTCCTTGCCGAACTGCGCCGGTTCAGCGAGGTCAGGCTGGGGACGATCTTCGGCCCGCGGATCGCCCGGCTGACCGGGGAGATCATCCATCGTCGGGCGTGCGCCATCTCGGACGCCCTGGAGGCGTTGAAGCTGCAGTATCCGGCATTCGCGGAGTCGTTGGCGCACCGGTTCATCCTCAAGTTCGCGCTGCAGGAGGAGCTGAGCCGTTACGAAACCCTGCATGCCGAAGGGCTCCTGGGACGGGAGGTGTACGACGATCTCAAGCGCAGCGACCTCGTGCAGCAGCGCCGGTTGGAGAGAGGGAAGAGGCCGCGTCTCGATCTCGGTCTCAAGATCCCGGAGATGGTCGGCAAGGTCGGGCTCTTCGCCGGGCTCGACGCGGCAGAACTGCGGCGGGTCGCGAGGCTGTTCCGGTCGCGGCTCGCCGTGCCGGGGGAATACATCGTCCGCCGCGGCGACCCGGGCGATCGGCTCTACTTCGTCTCCTCCGGGGCGCTGGAAGTCCGCTTCCCGGGCCACGCCATCCGCCGCGGACGAGGCGATTTCTTCGGTGAACTCGCGATGTTCACCGGTCGGCGGCGAACGGCCGACGTCGTCGCTCTCGGTTACTGCGATCTCCTGACGTTGGAGCAGGCCAAGCTCGACAAGTTCCTCCGCATCCATCCCGACATCAAGTCGCACATCGAGGAGGTGGCGAAGGAGCGGCTGGAACTCCTCGGCGCGGTGATCGAGACGAAGGCGGACGACGGGAGCCCGCCGGCCGCCGGGGACCGGCCGCCCGGCACCTCGCCCGACCCGGACCCCGGCGCCGAAGACCGGACGCCGGGCGGCTGAGGCATGGGCGGCCGGGCGAGCGGCATCGGGCCGTCCGTCGGGCACATCAGCGGATAAGGGGGGAATCGACCATGGACGATATCGCCATCGCACGCGCCCTGCACGTCGCCGGCGTGGTGCTCTGGATCGGCGGCGTCGCGTTCGTGACCACCGTCCTGCTTCCCGCCGTCCGCCGAATGACGTCACCCGAGGAGCGGGTGGCGTTCTTCGAGGCGATCGAACGGCGCTTCGCGTGGCAGGCGCGGGCGACCACCGTGCTGGTCGGCGCCACCGGCTTCTACATCACCGCGGTCTGGGACCTCTGGGATCGGTTCCTCGACGCCGGCTATTGGTGGATGCACGCGATGGTGCTGGTGTGGGCGATCTTCACCGCCATGCTGTTCGTCGCCGAACCGCTGTTCCTCGATCGCTGGTTTCGGCGCGCCGCCCGGCAGCGCCCCGAGGCGACGTTCCGGCTGATCGAGCACCTGCACTGGCTGTTGCTGACCCTCAGCCTGGTCGCTGTCGTCGGCGCCACCGCCGGCAGCCACGGTCCGGGTTTCTAGCCTCGATCGGGTTGCGGTTTCGCCTCGGGCGGCGGTTCGACCCACTCGTAGAACTCGATGTCGGCGGCCGCACAACTCACGCATCCCCGACAACCGGCGCCGGCCGTCCGACGCACCCGGCCCTTGCGGACCCAGAGCTCCAGCATCGGCCGCAGGGCGTCCGGGTCGGTCGAGAACCGGCGGGCGAGTTCGGTCAGCGACGCGCGCTGGCAGCGGGCCAGATGGCTCTTGAGCTCGGTCAGCACGGCGATCTCCCTCGGCTCCGCGGCTGGGCGGCGGTGGGTCAGGTTCCCGGCACGATCACCGGCCGCGCCGGCGCCTCGCGCCGACCGGCGTAGCGCATGCCCGCCACCGCCGCTGCGACGAGCGCCAGCATGCCGGCGATCCACAGGCTGGACGCGGTCGGGTTTCGCGTGAACGTCGCGCCCTGGTAGAACAGCACCGCCGACGCATAGCCGACCATCGTCGTCCAACCGCAGACGAACAGCGTCCACTGCAGGTTCGTCTCGCGGTAGACCGCCGCGATCGCCGCCGCACACGGCATGTAGAGCAGCACCAGGAGCAGGTAGGCGAAGGCGCCGACCGCACCGTCGAACCGCGCCGCCATCGCCGCGAAGGTGGCGACAGAGACCTCCTGTTGTTCGGCGGCGCTCTCGACCGATGCGACATCGCCGATCCCGAGGCCGAGCGGGTCGGAAAAGGTGTCGAGGGCGTCGGCGAGATTGGCGGGGATGGTGGCGAAGGCCGCGCGTACACCGTCCCAGACGTCGAAACCGGCATCGTCCCCGGCATCGTCCCCGGCGGCGTCCGCGGTGCCGGCGTCGCTCTTGCCGAGGGCGGTGTAGAGGGCGTCGAGCGTACCGACCACCGCCTCCTTGGCGAGGATGCCGGTGAAGATGCCGACGGTGGCCGGCCAGTTGTCTTCGCTGATCCCCATCGGCGCGAACACCGGGACCATGCTGCGACCGATGGCGGCGAGAACCGAGTCCTCGCTGTCCTCGTTGCCGAAGCTGCCGTCGGCTCCCCAGGAGTTCAGGAAGGCGATGACGACGACGACCCCGACGATGACCTTGCCGGCGCGCCAGACGAACGACCTCAGGCGATCCCAGGTCCGGAGCAGCACGCTGCTCACGGTCGGCAGGTGATAGGGCGGCAGCTCCATGATGAACGGCGACGTCTCCCCCTTGAGGAGGGTGTTCTTCAGGGCGAGCCCGGTCAGCACCGCGACGGCGATGCCGAGGAGGTAGAGCGAGAACACCATGTTCTGCCCGCCGATCGGGAAAAAGGCGGCGGCGAACAGGGCATAGACCGGCAGCCGGGCGCCGCAGGACATGAACGGCGCCATCATCATCGTCATCGTCCGGTCGCGCTGGTTCTCCAGCGTGCGCGACGCCATGATCGCCGGCACGTTGCAGCCGAAGCCGACGATCAGCGGCACGAACGATTTGCCCGGCAGGCCGACGGTCCGCATGAAGCGGTCCATGACGAACGCGGCGCGCGCCATGTAGCCGGAATCCTCGAGCAGCGACAGGAACAGGAACAGGAACCCGATGACCGGGATGAAGGTGGCGACCGTCTGAACGCCGCCGCCGACGCCGCTGGCGAGCAGCGTCGTCAGCCAGTCGGGGCTGCCGAGCGCCGCGAGCGCCGCTCCAAAGCCGTCGACGAACACGGTGCCGAACAGGATGTCGAAGAAATCGATGAAGGCGCCACCGATGTTGATGGTGAACATGAACATCGCGTACATCACGACGAGAAAGATCGGGATGCCGAGCGCCCGGTTGAGCACCACCCGGTCGATGCGATCCGACAGGGTCTTGCCGATCTCGCCGGTCCGCGTCAGCACGTCGCCGACGATGCCGTGGACCCAGGCGTAGCGACCGGCGGCGATCAGGATGTCCGGATCCTCCCCCGATTGGTCCCGGATGCGGCCCCTGAGCGCCGTCAGCGTCGCCGCTGCCCCCTGCGGCGCCAGGCGCTGCGCGCCGGCATCGCCTTCGAGCAGCCGGACGGCGAGCCAGCGCCGGTCGCCGGAACCCGCGACGACCGCTGCGAGATCGCGCACCGCATCCTCGACGGCCGCGGGATAGCGGAGGTCGGCCGGCGCCGCGATCGGGCTCGCGACCGCCGCGGCGATCTCCACCTTGAGGGCTTCGAGGCCGTGTTTCCGGGTCGCCACCAGGGGCACGACCGGACAGCCGAGGCGGCGGGCGAGACGGTCGATGTCGATCCGCGCCCGCCGTTCCTGGGCGATGTCCATCATGTTGAGGGCGACCACCATCGGCAGCCCCATCTCGCGGATCTGGGCGGTGAGATAGAGATTCCGCTCCAGGTTCGAGGCATCGACGATGTTGACGATCAGTCGCGCCTCGCCGGAGGCCAGGAAATCCTGGGCGACCCGTTCGTCGAGGGCGCGATCCTCGTCGGGTGTGCCGAGCGCGTAGACGCCCGGCAGGTCGACCACCTCGAAGACGGTCGCCGCGTGGTCGAACCGTCCGGTCTTCTTCTCGACCGTGACTCCCGGCCAGTTGCCGACCTTCTGGCGGGCCCCGGTCAGGACGTTGAACAGCGTCGTCTTGCCGCAGTTGGGATTGCCGACCAGCGCGATGACCGTCGCCGTCATGGGCGTGCCCCTCCCCTTCTCGGTTTGTCGTCACGCATCCCGCTGAACGCGGACCGCTTCGGCTTCGACCTTGCGCAAGCTGAGCGCAAAGCCGCGGACCTCGATCTCCACCGGATCGCCGAGCGGCGCCATCCGCTTGAGGGTGAACCGCGTCCCCGGGGTCAGTCCCATCGCCATCAGCCGGGCGCGATAGCCGGGATTGCCGGCGCCGAAGCCGACCACCTCGGCGGCCTCACCGACCTTCAGGTCCGAGAGCTTCATCGCTCCTCTCCCTCCTCCGTCATCGACATCACCCTGACCTTGAGGGCGAGACCGAAGCCGACGGCGACGCGGGTTCCGCCGACCGCCACCAGCACCGGACCGCCGGGCTGGCGGGTGACGATCTCCACCCGCCGTCCCAGCGTGAGGCCGAGATCGCTCAGCCGCCGCGCCGCCCCGGCACCGCCGTCGATCGCGAGGATCTCGACGCGCTCGCCATCTCCCGCCTGGGCGAGAGGGAAGCCGTTCACCCTCCGCCCCCGATCGCCGTCATCCGTCCCTCCGCCTTCCCCGCCCATCGGCCCGCTCCGCCCCCCGGCGGCCGGCCGGCGATCGACCGTCGGCTCCCCTGCCGTCTCCGCCGTCCGCGCTCAGGCGGCGCGACGCGGTCGCGGCCCTCGCCTCCACGCCCGCCAACCGCGAACGAAACTCAATCACAAGCTATACCCGCGTCCTATTTCCTGCAAATTCCTTGTTGGAATAGAGCCATGAATAAACTGCATGCCTGTCATGCATGAATCGCGCACCTTTCGCGACGGGGCGAAGGCTCCCCGGATCGCCGCCCCCCCTCGAGCAGAAAAGCATGACGTTGCAACCGGTCGGGCTCGGTCGCGCGGTCTGCCATCCGCGGCGCCGGCTCGCCGGATTTGCCTAATTCCTCTGGGGTCATATCCCCTCCCGGAGACTGCGCCGGTGCTCCGTCGGCGATGGGGGCGATGCGCTCACCGACGGTCGCTCGCGGGTGATCCATCGAGGCGACGCACGGGCGAGCGCGGCCCTGCCGCCTGGGGCGCATCGGCGCAAGGACGCAACGCGCCGTCGGACCCGCCGCCGATCGGCGCCGGTGTCACCGCCGCCGCTGCACGGGGCCGTCGGCCGCCGCCGGGGCCGCCGGCCGGTCCGGCGAGACGGGCGATGATCCGACCGAGAAGGGCCGGATCGAGGTTGCGCCAGGTCATCATGCCGCTCTCCCTCCCGTCCTGAGCTCCTGTTCGGCCGCCAGGCCCCGCGACGGCCACGCCGCCATGGCGTCCAGCCACGCGAGATCGCCTTCCAGGCGAGCGATGTCGCCGCCGAGATGCGCCGCCGCCGATCCCGCCAGCGCCGCCGGCAGGCGCCGAAGACGGTCGAGTTCGTCGATGGCGTCGCGGTAGAGGCGCCGCAGGCCCCGGACGTGGTCGCCGCGTTCGGGGGGCGGGAGATGATCGAGGGACCACAGCTTGGCACTCATGCACGTGCGGACGAAGCCACCGGACGCGCGCGGAATGGGCTTGCGGAGCAACGCGACGATCCGCAACCGCCCGGACGGCGTCGTCGACAGCACCGTCTGTCGATCGGCGTCGTGGCTGCGCGGTGCGATCAGCCCGTCCATGATCGCGCGTTCGACGGTCGCCCGGAGGGTGTCCACGGTCGGCTGCCAATCGGCCGGCGCCACCTCCTTTGCCGCGGCGACGATGTCGGCGAACGAGGCCGGCGCCCGCCCGGCCGTTCCGAGAGCGATCAGCAACGTGACGTCGGAGGGTTCCATGGCGCGGCCTCGAAGGGGACAGTTTTGCAAATGCGACGCATTCGCAGTTATTGACCGAATCCCCCGGCCTGTCAAGGCTCCATCGCCGGCCGGATACGCGCGGGCGCGCTGCATCAGGCTTATCGGCTTATAAAAGGAATAATTGCTGGAAATTACCCCGTTCGGGGGATATAAATATGAAACATTAATCGAACATGCGGCCGTCGCGCGTACCCGCATGCCCCCGCCCCTTCAGGAGATCTCCCTTGAACGGCCACATCAAGATCGGCGACATCGCACCTCGCATCCAGCACACCGCGACCGGCACGCAGACCCACTTCGATTTTCCGTTTCCCATCTTCCAGGCCGCGGATCTCGAGGTTCACCTCGACGACGTCGAACAGGCGACCGGCTACGTCGTCCACGGCGCCGGCAACTCGACCGGCGGCACGCTGACGTTCGACACGCCGCCCGCGGCCGGAAGCCGGGTGACGTTGCGTCGCGTCGTCGCCATCGAGCGCACCCGCGATTTCCTGAGGACGTCGCCGCTGACCGCCGACGACATCAACGACGACCTCGACTACCTGACGGCGACGGTGCAGCAGGTGGGCGACAACGTCCGCCGCGCCGTGCGGCTCGGCGCCACCGACGAGAACGCCGACCTGACCCTGCCGCCCAGGGCCGAGCGCGCCGACAAGGTGCTCGCCTTCGATGCCGACGGCAACGTCACCGCGCGCGCGGCGGCCGCGGGGGACGGCGTCACCGACCACGGCGGGCTCGCCGGCCTCGGCGACGACGACCACCCGCAGTATCTGAATGCGGCGCGGGCCGAGGGCTGGCTGTCGACGAAGACGCTGGACGACATCGCCGCCGGTGACGTCAGCCGCCGCTTCGGCGCCGACGCCGAAGCCAAGCTGGCGGGCATCGAGGCCGGCGCCCAGGTCAACACCGTCGCCTCGGTGTTCGGTCGTGCCGGCTCGGTCACCGCGGCCGCCGGCGACTACGCCGCCTCCCAGGTCGACAACGACTCCGGCACCCCCGGCGAGACCGTCGGCGAGGCGCTCGGCCGCCTGCAGGCGGACAAGGCGGCGGCGGCCGATCTCGCCGCCCATGCCGCCGATGCCGCCAACCCCCACGCGGTCGGCAAGGCGCAGGTCGGCCTCGGCAACGTCCCCGACCTCAAGGTCCGGCTCGACGCCGCCACCGATCCGGGTCCCGCCGACGACGCCGCCGCCGCCTGGGCGGTCGGGTCGCGCTGGGTCAACGTCGTGACCGACGGCGAGTTCGTCTGCGTCGACGCCAGCGCCGGCGCCGCGGTGTGGAAGCCGACGACGGCCGCCGGCGGCGGCACCTCCGACCACGGGGCGCTGGCCGGCCTCGGCGACGACGATCATCCGCAGTACCTGGATGCGGCGCGGGCCGACCAGTGGCTGGCGGCGAAGACCTCCGACGACCTCGCCGAGGGCGCCGCCAACCGCTACATGGCGCTGGCCGGCAGTGGCACGGCCGCCACCGCGGCGCGCTCCGACCACGACCACGCCGGGACCTATGCCGCCGCCGGCCACGGCCATGCCGGTCTGGTGCCCGCCGGCGGCAGCGCCGGCCAGGTGCTGGCCAAGGCGAGCGGCGCCAGCCTCGATGTCGCCTGGCGCGACCAGCCGCCGCCGGGCGAGATCAACACCGCCAGCAACGTCAACGTCGGCGGCATCGGCGTGTTCAGGCGGAAGTCCGGAACCAACCTCGAGTTCCGCGGCATCGGCGCCGGGTCCAGTCGCATCTCGACCAGCCTCAACGACGCCACCAACGAGATCCGCCTCGACGTCAGCGAGCCCAACCTCAACCTCGCCAACATCGGCGGCAGCCTCGGCTCCAACGCCGCCCACGGGGTGCGCGGCGGCGGCGGCCTGCACGCGACCGCGACCAACGCCACCGCCGGCTTCATGTCGCCGGGCGACAAGGCGAAGCTCGACGGCATCGCACCCGGCGCCGAGGTCAACACCGTCGCCTCGGTGTTCGGCCGCGGCGGCGCCGTCGTCACCGCCACCGGCGACTACGTCGCCTCGCAGGTGACGAACGACGCCGGCGTCGCCGGCGCCACCGTCGCCGACGCCCTCGCGGCGCTGCACGCCGACAAGGCGCGGGCGGCCGACCTCGCCGCCCACGCGGCGAGCACCGCCAACCCCCACGCCGTCGGCAAGGCGCAGGTCGGTCTCGGCAACGTCCCGAACCTGAAGGTGAGGCTCGACGCCGCGACCGACCCCGGTGCCGCCGACGGCGCGGCCGCCGGCTGGGCGGTCGGGTCGCGCTGGGTCAACGTCGCCGCCGACCGGGAGTTCGTCTGCGTCGACGCCACCGCCGGCGCCGCGGTGTGGAAGGAGACCACCGCGGCCGGCGGCACCGGTGCCGTCGCCAGCGTCTTCGGCCGCAGCGGCGCCGTCGCCGCGGCGGTCGGCGACTACCGGGCCTCGCAGGTCGCCAACGACTCGGGCGTCGCCGGCACCACGGTCAGGGACGCCCTCCACAAGCTGGACAACGACATCCAGGCCCTCGCGCCCGACACGAATCGTGCTATAGTCGCACCCGCATCGGACGACCGGACCGTCAGCCTGGAGTTGCCCGCCGCCGTGGACCGCCGCGACTTCCTGCTCGGCTTCACCGCCACCGGCGCGGTGACCACCACCAAGGTGGCGACGGCGGCGCTCGTCGACGGCCTGGCGGCGACCGGGGTGCGCGCGGTGGCGTCGATGGCGGCGCTGCGCACCACCCTGCCGCCGGTCGGTTCGGGCGCGGTCTGGCTCGCCGGCTACTATGATGCGCGCGACGGCGGCGAGGGGATGTTCCAGTGGGACGCGGCGGCCACCGTCGCCGACAACGGCGGCACCGTCGTCGCCCCCGATCCCGCCACCCCCGGCCGCTGGATCCGCGCCGCCGCCGCCGAGGAGATCGACGTCCGCTGGTTCGGCGTCCGCGGCGACGGCGTCACCGACAACGCGCCGCACGCGCGCGCCAAGGACTACGACGCCACCGACACGCTGATCGCGCTCCGCAACCACCTGACCGCCGACCGCTCGAAGCACTACACCGTCTATTTCCCGCCCGGCCATTACAAGTACACCAACAACCGCTGGCTGCTCGGCGTCGGCTCGGTGACGATCCAGGCGACCGGCGCGAAGTTCCAGAACATAACGACCTCGGGTTGGGAAGCGGACGGGCGCCTGTTCAACAATCAAATGGCTTGGGACGATCAGGGCGATCAGCGAATGTTGGGGAATCGTCCGTTCTACGACGGTTTCCGGTTTGCCGACGCCGACTCAGGCGAGACCGTGCTGACGATGGAAACCCCCGGCGATGAGGCCAACTTCTCGGTCGG
>JBHJOP010000046.1:0-8800 GCA_050329575.1 Rhodospirillales bacterium
GCCGGCGAACAGGAACCCGAGGGCGAGCAGATTGACCGCGAGAATCCGCAGGGTGATCGGCGAGAGGGCTCGCCGGCGGGGCGGCGCTGCCGGGTTCCTGGCCATCCCTCGACCGTCAGGGGGTCCGGTATCGATATCCTACGCCGTAGAGCGTTTCGATCTGGGCGAACTCCGGATCGATGTCCTTGAACTTCTTGCGCAGCCGCTTGATGTGGCTGTCGATCGTGCGATCGTCGATGTAGATGTGCTCGCCGTAGGCGGCGTCGATCAGCTGGTCGCGACTCTTGACGTGTCCCGGCCGGCGGGCCAGCGCCTCGACCAGCAGGAACTCGGTCACGGTGAGATTGGCCTCGTGACCCCGCCAGGTGCACATGTGCCGGACCGAATCGAGCATGAGGTCGCCGCGCCGCAGGACGTCGCTTTCTTCGCTCGCGGTGTCGGCCGCGGCACTGCGGCGGAGCAGGGCGCGGATTCGCTCGATCAGCAGCTTCTGGGAGAACGGCTTGGTGATGTAGTCGTCGGCGCCCATGCGCAGGCCGAGCACCTCGTCGAGTTCATCGTCCTTGGATGTCAGGAAGATGATCGGCAGCAAGCTGCGCTGGCGAAGCCGGCGCAACAACTCCATGCCGTCCATGCGCGGCATCTTGATGTCGAGGATGGCGAGATCGACCGGCTTTCGCGCCAGCCCGTCGAGGGCGTCCCTGCCGTCGATATAGGTGTCGACGTCGAAGCCCTCGGCCTGCAAGGCGATGGCCACCGATGTCAGAATGTTGCGGTCGTCGTCGACGAGGGCGATGGTTTCCGGCACCGGCGTTCACCTCTTCGCAGGGAAGTATACCAGAAAATCGGCGATGCATGCCGCGAATGTTCCCGTTCGAGTGGATCGGTGGTTTGTGGCGAAAGTTTAGCCGGTGACCCCGATCGGCCGGCGACGGTGTCGCACGGCGTCGCCTGCGCGGCGGTCGGACCGACGACGGATTTGCGCCGGCCGCGCGCGGTTCCTATTGTAACGGCGTAGGCTGCGGCGTGACTTTCGGATCCCGGCGTGCGACGGCAGGGCCGTGGACGGCCGTTGCGCCCGAAGATAGAGACCCTGCCGATCGGAGATGGCATGAGACGATCGTTTCCCGACCTCGTCCGCAAGCGCCGGAACCGGCGGCGTGACCGCAGGATGGTGGTGGTCGCGATGGCCGCGATCGCGTGCGCCGTCGCCACCGCCGCCCGGGCCCACCCGCATGTCTGGATCGACGCGATCACCGAGCTGATGTTCGATGATGCCGGAGCGCTCGCCGGCCTCCGCGTCTATTGGGCCTTCGACGAGTTCTACAGCGCGTTCGCGGTCGAAGGTCTCGACGCCAACCGTGACGGCCGCCTGGATCCGGCGGAACTCGCGCCGCTGGCCGCCGTCAACATCGGCAACCTCAAGGAGTTCGACTACTTCACGTTTGTCGAGGTGAACGGGGAGACGCCGGCCTATGCAGAGGTCGCGGAGTACGGCATGCACCATGTCGATGGCCGGCTGGTGATGTGGTTCCACCTGCCACTGGCTTCGCCGGTCGATCCGCGGACCGCCGAGGTGGCGTTCGCTCTCTACGACCCGACCTACTTCATTGCCGTCGACCTCGTCGAAGACAATCCGATCAGGATCCGGGGTCGGATGCCCGAGTCCTGCCGTCCGGCGATCGTCGCCGCGTCGGAACAGGGTGGCAGCCTGTCCCTGTCGGAGACGTTCTTTCAGACCCTCGACCCGTCCACCGCCTTCGGCGCCCGCTTCGCCCCGTGGGTCCGCCTCGAATGTCCGCCCTCCGGTTGAGGCGATGCCGACACTCGCGGTCGTGATCGTCGCGGTGTTGCTCGCCCTTTCGCCGGGGCGATGGGGGCTGTCCGCCGCGGCGGCGGAGCCGGCGCCGCCAGCGAAGAACCTGTTCGCGCCGCCGGCCGGCGACCGCGTTCCGGCGCCGACGACGGCATCGCCGGCACCGTCGCCGGTCGGGCAGGTGACGGCGTTCATCCACGCGCAGCAACGTGCCCTCTACCGACAGCTCGCCGGGGCCGTGCGTGCCGTCCAGTTCGAGGGCACGATGGCGACGGCGGCGTCGCTGGTGATGCTGAGCTTCCTCTATGGCGTCTTTCATGCGGCCGGGCCCGGCCACGGAAAGGCGGTGATCTCCGCCTACCTGCTCGCCAACGAGCGGGCGGTCAAGCGCGGCATCGGCCTGTCGTTCGCCGCGTCGCTGACGCAGGCGGCGTCGGCGATCGTGCTCGTTTCGGCGGTCGTTTTCGCCCTCCAGGGCCTGGGCGTGACAACCCGGCAGTCCCTCGTGCCGATGAGCGTGATCAGCGCGGCGCTGATCGTCGCCATCGGCGCCTGGATGCTGTGGTCGTCCGTGCGGGGGCTGCGGAGCCACGACACCGGCGCCGCCGACGCCGGTTCCGGGCATGCCGAAGGCGCGGCGGCGGCTTCCGCGGCGGGCTGCGGCGGGCGTTTCGCGGCCTGTGGCCACGCCCACGACGTTCACCCGCAGCGCCTCGACGAACCGCTGCGCTGGGGCAAGGCGGGCGCGATCGTCGCGGCGATCGGGGTCCGACCGTGCAGCGGTGCGATCTTCGTTCTTCTGTTCGCCAACTCGATCGGCTTCTACGTCGCCGGCGTCTGGTCCACCCTCGCGATGGCGCTCGGGACGGCGATCACCGTCTCGTTGCTGGCCGTCCTCACGCTGGTGTCGAAAAAGGCCGCGCTGCGGCTGGCGGGCGACCACGGCCGATGGCTCGGACGCATCCACGGGAGCCTCGGCGTGCTCGGATCTCTGCTGGTGCTCGGGCTCGGCATTCTGCTGTTGCTGGCCGCATCGGATCCGCAGACGCCGCTGCCGATGGGTTAGGATCGGCGCCGCCTCTTCGCCGCGACCGTGCGCAGCGATGCCGGCAGCAGGCTCGTCGCGAACAGGGCCGCGGCGGCGACGACGATCGAGGGTCCGGACGGCGTGTCGAGGTGCAGCGAGCCGAACAGCCCGAGCACCACCGCGCAGGCGCCGATCGCGGCGCCGCCGAGCGCCATCTGCTCGGGGGTCGCCGCGAACCGGCGCGCGGCCGCCGCCGGAATGATCAGCAACGAGGTGATCAGCAGGATCCCGACCAGTTTCATCGCCATCGCGATCACCAACGCGATCAGCACCATGAAGGCCGTCCTCACCCGCGTGGTCGGCAAGCCTTCGGCGCGTGCCACGTCCTCGTGCACCGTCGCCGCCAGGAGCGGGCGCCAGATCGCCGCCAACGCCGACAGCACGACCGCGCCGCCGCCATAGATCAGCACGATGTCGGATGTGGTGACGGCGAGGATGTCGCCGAACAGGTAGCCGAGGAGATCGACGCGCAGCCACGCCATCAGGCCGATGGCGACCAGCCCGAGCGACAGCGAGGCGTGCGACAGGATGCCGAGCAGGGTGTCGGCCGCCAGCCACGGTCGCTGCTGGAGCCCGATGAGCAGGAAGGCGATCAGCGTCGTCACCGCGACGACGCCGACCGTCGGATGGACGTCGATCAGGAAGCCGAGGGCGACGCCGAGCAGCGCCGAATGCGCCATCGTATCGCCGAAGTAGGCCATCCGCCGCCAGACGACGAAACATCCGAGCGGACCGGCGACGATCGCGACCCCGATGCCGGCGGCGACGGCGCGCACGAAGAAATCATCGAACATGACCGGTGTTCCCCTTGCGCCGCGATGGGTCGGACGGGCCGTCGGCGGGGCCGCGGTCGAACGGCACGACGTCGCCCGATACGGCGTGGCCGTGATCGTGATGGTGGGTGTAGACGGCGAGCGCCTGCGCGGCGCGGGCGCCGAACAGCCGCACGTACTCGGGGTGACGGCCGACGGCCTCGGCGGTGCCGGCGCAACAAACGTGGTGGTTGAGGCAGAGCACGTGATCGGTCGCCGCCATCACAACATGGAGGTCGTGGGACACCATCATCACGCCGCAGCCGCGCCGGCGCCGAAGATCGCCGATCAGTTCGTAGAGGGCCGCCTCGCCGGTGTAGTCGACACCCTGCACCGGCTCGTCGAGGACCAGCAGATCCGGGTCGACCAGGAGCGCGCGTGCGAGCAGCACCCGCTGCAGTTCGCCCCCCGACAACGACTGGACGGCGGCATCGACGAGGTGGCCGACGCCGGTCTCGGTCAGCGCCCGTTCGACCGCCTGAGGGGGCCGGCGCACCGTCAACGTCATCAGCCGCGCCACCGTGATCGGCAGCACCGGATCGACCTGGAACCGCTGCGGCAGATAACCGACCCGCAGCCCCTCTCGCCTGAACAGGCGTCCCGACGTCGGGGCCAGGAGGCCAAGGACGATCTTCAGCAGCGTCGTCTTGCCGGCGCCGTTCGGGCCGATGATGGTGGTGATCTCGCCGGGCCCGATCGTCAGGTCGACGGACTCGACGATCGTCTTCCGTCCGTAAGCCAGCGTCAGCCCCTCGCCGACGACGAGTGCCGAATTACGATCCTGCGTCATCATCGGCCTCGTGACGGCAGTCGACGCAGAGACCGGCGATCTCGACCACCGGTGCGACCACCGCAAAGCCGACGTCCGAGGCGGCGCCGACGATCGCTTGCTGGACGGCGAGGCTCGTCATCTCGCCGATCACCCCGCAGCGGCGGCAGATCAGGAACTGGGAGCCGTGCTCGGCGTGGACATCGGCGCAGGCGACATAGGCGTTGAGGCTGGCGATCCGGTGGACCAGGCCCTGCTCGATCAGGAAATCGAGGGCGCGGTAGACGGTGATCGGCGCCGGCCGCTTGCCGTCGGCGGCGAGCCGGTCGGCGATGTCGTAGGCACCGATCGCCTCATGCCGCTCGGCGACGATCTCCAGCACCCGCCGCCGCTGGGCGGTCAGCCGCACGTTGCGCTGCCGACACACCCGTTCGGCGTCGGCGAGAATGGCCGCCAGACACCGGTGGTGGTCGTGATCGGCGCGCGGAAAGTTGGCGACCGGCGTCATGGACAGATCTCCACGGCGGGGTTCCCGCCCCGGCCCACGCGTGTTGACATGTTATACAGTAACAGACTACGTCTCGCAAAGCTGTAGCAAATCAAGTGCGAGGAGGTGTCACAGATGTCTCTTGTCCGCAAGCTCTCGAGGACGGTCGCCGCGAGCGCGGTCATGGCTGTCGTCGCCCAGTCCCCGGTGGGGGCCGATGTTCCCGACGTGGTGGTCAGCATCCTGCCGATCCATTCCCTGGTGGCCGGGGTGATGGACGGGGTCGGCACCCCGACCTTGCTGGTCAAGGGCGGCGGCTCGCCCCACGCCTACACCCTGCGTCCCTCCGAAGCCCAGGCCCTGCAGGGTGCCGATCTGGTGTTCTGGGTCGGCGAGGACCTGGAGACCTTTCTCGGCAAAGCGCTTCGATCCCTGCCACGCAAGGCGCGGGTGGTCGCCCTGCACGAAGCCGAGGGCGTGACGCTGCTCTCGTACCGCGAGGGAGGCGCTTGGGAGGAGCATGCCGACGACGATGGTGACGATCACGACCATGGCCATAAGCACGACGATGGTCACAAGCACGACCATGGCCACAAGCACGGCGACGAACACGCCCACGGCGCCAAGGACATGCACATCTGGCTCGATCCGACGAATGCCCAAGCGATGGTCGCGCAGGTTGTCGCCATCCTGAGCGAAGTCGATCCCGCCAATGCGCCCCGCTATCGGGCGAACGCCACCGCCGTGCACGCACGGCTCGCCGAGCTGGACGCCGCCCTCGCTGCCGATCTCGCGGCGGTCAAGGGGCGCAGATACGTCGTCTTCCACGACGCCTACCAGTACTTCGAGAACCGCTACGGCTTGACGCCGGCGGGATCCATCACCGTCAGCCCCGATCGCCAGCCGAGCGCCGGCCGACTTGCGGAGATCCGCGCCAAGATCGCGGCGACGGGTGCGGCCTGCGTCTTCGCGGAGCCGCAGTTCGAGCCGGCCCTGGTCAAGACCGTGATCGAGGGAAGCGCCGCGCGCACCGGCATCCTCGACCCCTTGGGGGCCGACCTCGCCCCGGGACCCGACGCCTATATCGCTCTCATGCGCGACCTGGCAACATCCCTCAACGAGTGCCTGCGCAGTTCGAGCTAGGTCTTCGGACGGCTGTGGCGGTGGGCGGCCACGGATGCGCCCGGGTCGCCGTGGGGATGGTCGTCGAGGCGCAGGTCGATCGGCACCAGGTGCAGGTGGCCGTGGCGGACGCCGCGCTCGCTCATCACCTGGTCCGCGAACCGGCGCAGGCTGTCGGTCCTGCCTTCGACGATCATCGCTTCGATGCAGTTGTCGTGATCGAGGTGGACGTGCAGGGTCGACAGCACGAGGTCGTGGTGTTCGTGCTGCGCGCCGGTCAGCCGCCGTGCCAGTTCCCGTTCATGATGTCGAAACACGTAGGTGAGGCAGCCGACGCTGTTCGCCGCCGAACCGCTGCTCAGGCGGTCGGCCTCGAGACGGGTGCGAATGATGTCGCGGACCGCTTCCGACCGGTTGCCGTAGCCGCGCTGCTGTATGAAGCGGTCGAACTGTTCGAGCAGGTCGTCGTCGACCGTCACCGTGACCCGTTCCATGCGTCCTCTCCCCGCCACCAGATCGGTATGAGCATTTTGCCGTTGATCATACTCCTTCGGTCCTCATACTATCACGGCTGCGGGAGTTCGGATCAAAACCCGATCGGGGAGGGGGATAACCATGCGGATATGGCTTGGATTGATCGCTGCCGTGGCGGCGATGGGGTTGGCGCCAGCGGCGCGCGCCCACTTCCAGGTTTTGTTGCCGTCGACCGACATCGTCACCGATCCGAGCGAAGCGGCGCTCGGGATCGATCTGATGTTCACCCATCCGATGGAGCGCGGCCCGGCGATGGAGATGGCGAAGCCGGTCCGCTTCGACGTCGTCGGACCGGACGGCCGCGAGGATCTGCTCGCTTCGTTGCGGCCGCAGCCGATCGACGGCAAGAGCGCGTGGCAGGCCGACTATACCGCCCGCAAGCCGGGCAACTACGTGTTCCTCGTCGAACCGCAGCCCTACTGGGAGCCGGCGGAAGAGAAGATGATCGTCCATTACACCAAGGTGGTGGTCGACGCCTTCGGCTGGGGCGATGGCTGGGACACACCAGCAGGCCTGCCGGTCGAGATCCGCCCGCTGGTCCGCCCTTACGGTCTGTGGACCGGCAACCTGTTCCGCGGCGTCGTCGAGCGCGACGGCAAGCCGGTTCCCTTCGCCGCGGTGGAGGTCGAGTGGCTGAACGACGGCTCGGTGACGCCGCCCTCCGATCCGTTCGTGACCCAGGTCGTCCGCGCCGACGCGGGCGGTGTGTTCGCTTACGCCATGCCGCGCGCCGGCTGGTGGGGGTTCGCCGCGTTGTTGGAAGCGGATGCGCCGATGAAAAGTCCCGACGGAAAGGATGTTCCGGTCGAACAGGGTGCGCTGATCTGGGTCCGCGCCGTCGACATGAAGTAGGCCGGCCGCCGCCGGAAGCGAATCGATGGCCCACATCCCCGACGGTGTCCTGTCCGCCCCGGTGCTGATCGGGGGAGCCGTGGCGGCAGGCGTGATCGTCGCCGCCGGCCTCCGGCGACTGGACGACGACCGGATTCCGAAGGTCGCCGTTCTGTCGGCGGCGTTCTTCGTCGTCGCACTGGTCAGCGTGCCGGTCGGGCCGACCAGCGTCCATCTGCTCCTGAACGGGCTGATGGGGTTGATCCTGGGGTCGGCCGCGGCGCCCGCCATTCTGGTGGCGCTGACCCTGCAGGCCGCCTTCTTCGGCTTCGGGGGGTTCACCGCGCTCGGCGTCAACACCCTCAACATCGCGCTGCCGGCGCTCGTCGTCGGCGCCCTGCTGGCGCCGCGGCTCCGCCGTGCCCGTTCGGCGCGGGATGCGGCGGTGATCGGGGCCCTCGCCGGGCTGCTCGCCACCGCACTGACGGCGACGCTGGTCGTCCTCGGTGTCGCGATCAGCGGGGCCGAATACGTGCCGGCGCTGGGACTGGTCGCCGCCTCCTGCCTGCCGCTGATGGTCGGCGAGGCCGCGGTGACCGCGGCGACGGTCGGTTTCGTGGTCAGGGTCAAGCCGGAACTCCTCCGACCGACGCGGCCGGCCCATGGCTAGGGGCGCGGCGCTCGCCCTCTGTGCCGTCATCGCGCTCACTCCCGGAGCGGCCTTGGCCCACACGCTGAAGCTGTTCGCGACCGCGATCGGCAGCCGGATCGAAGGCAGCGTTTACTTCGTCGGCGGCGGCACCGCGCCGGGGGCGCGCGTGCGGATCGCAACCGCGGACGGAACGGAGCTCGCGGTGCTGACGACGGCGAACGACGGGACCTTCGCGTTCGTCGCCAGCGCCCGCCGCGATCACGTCATCGTCGCCGACTCCGGCGACGGCCATCAGGCACGCCTGGTCGTTCCGGCCTCCCGGTTTCCGCCCGACCTGCCGGCGGCGGACGGCGCCGCCGCGACGGCCCCGGTAACGCTTGTTGCGGCGGGCACCGCCCCGCCGGAGGCACTGCCGGCGCTCGTCGAAGAGGCGGTCGCCCGCCAGATCGCGCCCCTGCGCCGGCAGATCGAGGGCTACGAGGATCGGGTGCGGTGGCGGGACGTGCTCGGCGGCCTCGGTTACATTGCCGGGCTGGCTGGGCTGGCGGCCTGGATCCGCGCCCGCCGCCGGCGGCGCACGAGCGATGCGTGAGGCGGCGTCGTTGCCGGCCGGCCTCGGTCCCGCGGGCGGGGGCGGGTGGCTTCGGGCCTTCGACCCGCGGCTGCGCGTGGCGACGGCCGCCGCGACCG
>JBHJOP010000050.1:0-12360 GCA_050329575.1 Rhodospirillales bacterium
CCGCAGCCTCTACCGCCAGCACCGGCGCACGGAGATCCATCAGGGCCGCATCGCACCGGACTCGCTCGATCCGCTGCTCTACGACCTGCCCGACATCTCCGAGGAGAACCCGGACGAACCCCGCTAGCGCCGCCGCGGCGGCACGGCCGCCCGCGGTCAGTCGCGGCGCAGCGGCTTGTACCTGATCCGGTGGGGCTGGTCGGCGTCGGCGCCGAGCCGGCGACGGCGGTCCGCCTCGTAGTCGGCGTAGTTGCCCTCGAACCAGGCCGTTCGGCTGTCGCCCTCGAACGCCAGGATGTGGGTCGCGATGCGGTCCAGGAACCAGCGGTCGTGGCTGATCACCACCGCGCAGCCGGCGAAGTCGAGCAACGCGTCCTCGAGCGCGCGTAGCGTCTCGACGTCGAGATCGTTGGTCGGTTCGTCGAGCAGCAGCACGTTGGCCCCCGATTTCAGCATCTTGGCGAGGTGGACGCGGTTGCGCTCACCGCCCGACAACTCGCCGACCCGCTTCTGCTGATCGGGCCCGCGGAAGTTGAACTGACCGACGTAGGCGCGGCTCTGCATCTTGCGTTTCCCGAGCACCAGCTCGTCCTGACCGCTGGAGATCTCCTCCCAGACGGTCTTGGCGGCGTCGAGGCGGTCGCGCGACTGGTCGACGTAGCCGAGCACCACCGTCTCGCCGAGGCGGATGGTCCCGCGGTCCGGCTGTTCCTGGCCGGTGATCATGCGAAACAGGGTGGTCTTACCGGCCCCGTTCGGCCCGATGATACCGACGATGCCGCCGGGCGGCAGCCGGAAGCTCAGGTTCTCGACCAGCAACCGATCGCCGTAGCCCTTGGCGAGGCCTTCGGCCTCGACCACAAGGTTGCCGAGGCGGGGGCCCGGCGGGATGACGATCTGGGCGGAACCCGCCGCCCGTTCGTTGGCCTGGGCGAGCAGCGTTTCGTAGGCGGTGATGCGCGCCTTGCTTTTTGCCTGGCGGGCGCGCGGCGACTGGCGGATCCATTCCAGTTCATGGGCGAGGGTGCGCTGGCGCGCCGTCTCCTGCTTCTCCTCATGCTCGAGGCGTTTCTGCTTCTGCTCCAGCCACGCCGAATAGTTGCCCTGGTAGGGGATGCCGCGACCGCGATCGAGCTCCAGGATCCAACCGGTGACGTTGTCGAGGAAATAGCGATCGTGGGTGACGATCATCACGGTGCCGTCGTAGTCCTTGAGAAACCGCTCCAGCCACGCCACCGACTCGGCATCGAGGTGGTTCGTGGGCTCGTCCAGCATCAGGATGTCGGGATGTTCGAGCAGCAACCGGCAAAGGGCCACCCGCCGCCGCTCGCCGCCCGACAGCGTGGCGACGTCGGCATCGCCGGGCGGGCAGCGCAGCGCATCCATCGCCACCTCGATGGTGCGTTCCAGTTCCCAGCCGCCGACCGCGTCGATTTTCTCTTGCAGGTCGCCCTGTTCGGCGAGCAGCATGTTCATCTCGTCGTCGTCGAGCGGCTCGTTGAAGCGGGCGCTGATGGCGTTGAACTGATCGAGCAGCGCCTTGGCCGCTCCCAGCCCTTCGACGATGTTGCCCTCGACGGTTCTGGCCGGGTCGAGGCGCGGTTCCTGGGGGAGGTAGCCGACCCGCACCCCCTGCGCCGCCCATGCCTCGCCGCCGAAATCGGGATCGAGGCCGGCCATTATCTTCAGCAACGTCGATTTGCCGGCACCGTTGACGCCGAGCACCCCGATCTTGGCGCCGGGGAGAAACGACAGCGAGATCCCCTTGAGGACCTCGTGACCGCCCGGGAAGGTCTTGGTCAACCCCTTCATCACGTAGACGTACTGGACGGCGGCCATAACAAGCTCCCAGAAAGCCATCAATGGACAGGGAACGCCCCACCGACGGGCGCGACGGACGAGTGCTTTTAGCGCGTGGCACCGGGCATCGGCAACCCGCTGAAAAAAAGCCCCAGCCGCTCTTCTTGGCGCTAAAACGTGGTATAGTGGTTTTTTCGGCAGGATCGCCGCCGGTGAAAGCTTGGCAACGACAGAAACGGGGCGGCTAGGGGAGAACGGAATGGCGAAATCCATTCTTGTCGTCGAGGACGAGCCGAACATCGTCCTCTCGTTGCAGTTCCTGATGAAGAAGGCGGGTTTCGACGTCCGCATCGCGCGCGACGGCGAAGAGGCACTGGCGGCCGTCGAGGACAGGGCGCCCGACCTCATCCTGCTCGATGTCATGATTCCGAAGCGGGACGGCTACGACGTCTGTCAGACGATCCGTGCCAATTCGGCTTGGCAGGACATCTACATCATCATGCTGACCGCCAAAGGTCGGGAGGTGGACCGGGAGAAGGGTATCGCCCTCGGGGCCAATGATTACGTCACCAAACCGTTCTCGACCCGCGATCTAACCGAGAAGGTGAAACAGATCCTGGAGGCCGGTGCGTGACGGGGGTCCCCATGCATTAGCGGTGGCTGGCGGCAATGGGTCCCAGGCTTTTTCTTGTCCTCTGTTTTTCTGCCCTGGCGGCGGCATCGCTGGTCTCGGTCGCGGTCGGCACGCTGCTGATCAGCACCGATCTGCCGGAGGGCGCCAAGGGCTTTTCCAACATCGTCATCGTCTACGGCGGTGGCATGGCCTTCCTTCTGGTGGCCGTGATCGCGATGCTGTGGGCCTATCTCGACTACGCCATCGCGCAACCGGTGGCAGCGATCGTCCGGGGCATCCAGACGGTCACCCGCGCCAACCCCGATCACCGCATCGAGCTCGACGACAGCCATCGGCTCGGCGGCCTGCCGCGCGCCGTCAATGAGCTGATCGAGGAGCTGGCGCAGGCGAAGACCAACGTCGCCGATGCCATCGCCAAGGCGACCGAGAAGATCGAGGAGCAGAAGAACCGCCTCGCCGTCATCCTGCAGGACCTGCACGAGGGTGTGATCATCTGCAACCTCAGCCACCACATCCTCCTCTACAACAACCGAGCGTTGGACATCCTGCGGATCGCCGGCGAGATCGGGCTCGACCGTTCGCTGTTCAGCTTCGTCAATCGTCAGCCGATTCTCCACGCGCTCAGCCGGCTGACCAACCGCGTGGCGGAAGGCCGGCACCTGAGCCATGCGGAGGGCGTGACGGTGGCGTTCGTCGGCTCGACGATCGACGGGCGCTACACCCTCGAGGGTCGGATGAGCCTGATCCTCGACAGCGACAGCTTGCCGACGGGGTACGTGATCTCGTTCGAGGACGACACCGAAGAGCTGGCGGCACTGGGGTTGCGCGATCGCCTGCTGCGGGAGGCGACCGAGGGCTTACGGGGCCCGGTCGCCACCCTCCGGGCAGCTGCCGAGATCCTCGCCTCCGATTCCGACCTGACCGCCGCGGACGAGACGGCGTTCAAGCAGGTCATGCTCAAAGAGAGCAGCGAGGTCTCCGAACGGCTGGAGAAACTGGCCGCGCAGTATCGCGACGTGATCACCGGTCACTGGCCGATGTCGGACATCTACTCGGCCAACCTGTTCAACAACCTAGTCCACCGCCTGCGGGAACAGGCGAACGTGAATGCGGTTATGATCGGCATTCCGCAGTGGCTGTACGGTGACAGCTACACGTTGGTCGAACTGCTCGATCGCATGATACATCGGGTGCTCGGGCTCGCCGGGACGATCTCCTTCGAACTGGAGGCGGTCGCCGGCGAACGCCACGTTTATCTCGACATCCTGTGGAAGGGGACGGCGATCCAGGCCGCCGAGCTCAACACTTGGCTCGACGACCAGCTCGAGGAGACGCTGGGCGGGCTGACGCTGCGCGACGTGCTCGAACATCACAAGACCGACATCTGGAGCCTGCCGCACCGGGACGGTCACGCCCGCCTGCGCCTGCCGCTACCGCCCGCCAAACAGCCGCCGACCAGCCGGGACGGGCGCGCCCGCCCGTCCCGCCCCGAGTTCTATGATTTCGAGCTGTTGCGGAAACCCGGCCCGCTCGGCGAACTCGGCGCGCGGCCGCTGCGGTCGATCAACTACGTCGTGTTCGATACCGAGACCACCGGCCTCGAGCCGTCCGCCGGCGACGAGGTAATCGCCATCGGCGCGGTCCGGGTCGTCAACGGGCGGATCCTCACCGGCGAATCCTTCGAGCGCCTGGTCGATCCCAAGCGCCCGATTCCCAAGGACTCGATCCGTTTTCACGGCATCACCGACGAGATGATCAGGGACAAGCCGCCGATCGAGGTGGTGCTGCCGCAGCTCCGCCGGTTCGTCGGCGACGCCGTCCTGGTCGCCCACAACGCGGCCTTCGATCTCAAGTTCCTCAAGCTGAAGGAAGCCGAGAGCGGGGTTGCGTTCGAGATGCCGGTATTGGACACGTTGCTGCTCTCGGTCTACCTGCACGACTATACCACCCGTCACACCCTCGATGCCGTCGCCGACCGGTTCGGCATCGAGGTCAAGGGACGTCACACGGCGCTCGGCGATGCCCTGGTGACAGCCGGCGTTTTTCTCAAGATGATCGACATCCTGGAGGCGAGGGGCATCCACACCCTGCAGCAGGCGGTCGAGGCGTCGCACACGATCGTCGAGGTCCGCGCCCGTCAGGCGAATTTCTGAGGGACGCGGCCGGTCGGGCGGAGCGACAGCGATAGAGAGGGACGTTACAATGGCGAGACTCCGGGACGAGAGCCGGACTGGCGAGCGGCTGGTGGCGTTGTTTCTGCTCGGCGTCCTGCTGTTCAACCCGCTGGTGGTGCGGATCTTCGATCGCGGGGCGGAAACGGCGGTGTTCGGCGTCCCCCTCCTGTACCTCTACCTGTTCGTCGGATGGGCGCTGCTGATCGGACTGATGGCGAGCGTCATCGACCGTCGCGACAGCACCCCGGCCGGTGGTCGCGACGTACGCCCGCCGCCGGCCAGAGAGCGGTGAACGGAACAACGCGATGCTTCCGGGCTGGCTGATCGTCCTCGCCTCGTTCGGATACGTCTCGGTGCTGTTCGCGATCGCCTACTACGGCGACCGCCGCGCCGACCGCGGCCGCAGCCTGGTCGCCAGCCCCTACATCTACGCCCTCTCGATCGCCGTGTACTGCACGGCGTGGACCTTCTACGGCAGCGTCGGGCGGGCGGCATCGGGCGGCATCGGCTTCCTGCCCATCTACCTCGGGCCGACGCTGATGTTCGCCCTCGGATGGATCGTATGGCGCAAGATCATCCGCATCTCCAAGGTCCACCACATCACGTCGATCGCTGACTTCGTCTCGTCGCGCTACGGCAAGAGCCATCTGCTCGGTGGACTTGTGACGATCATCGCCGTCATCGGCATCATGCCGTACATCTCGCTGCAGCTGAAGGCGGTGTCGGCGAGCTTCACGGTGCTGCTGCACTACCCCGACGTGACCATCCCCGACGGCGCGCCCGACATGCCGCTGTTCGGCGACACCGCGCTGTGGGTCGCGGCGCTGATGGCGGTGTTCTCGATCCTGTTCGGCACCCGCCACATCGACGCCACCGAACATCACGAAGGGCTGGTGGCGGCGATCGCCTTCGAGTCGGTGGTCAAGCTGGTCGCATTCCTGTCGGTCGGCCTGTTCGTGACCTTCGTGCTGTTCGACGGCTTCGGCGATCTGTTCGCGCAGGCGGCAGCACTGCCGGAACTGGCGAGGCTGATGACCATGGAGGTCGCCGGCGCCGACTGGGTGCCGCTGACGGTGCTGTCGATGCTGACGATCCTGTGCCTGCCGCGCCAGTTCCAGGTGACCGTCGTCGAGAACGTCGACGAGAAGCATCTCAACAAGGCGATCTGGCTGTTCCCGCTGTATCTGCTGCTGATCAACGTGTTCGTGCTTCCGATCGCCTTCGGCGGCCTCCTGCGCTTTCCCGAGGGCGGCGTGGACGCCGACACCTTCGTGCTCGCACTGCCGATGGCGGAAGAGCGGCCTTTGCTCGCGCTGTTCGTGTTCATCGGTGGGCTGTCGGCCGCCACCGGCATGGTCATCGTCGAGACAGTGGCGCTGAGCACGATGATCTGCAACGACCTGGTGATGCCGGTGCTGCTGCGCTTCGCGTGGCTGCATCTGGCCGAGCGCAAGGACCTGTCTGGACTGCTGCTCGCCATCCGCCGTGCAGCCATCGGCTTCATCCTGCTGGTCGGCTATCTCTATTTCCGGCTGATCGGCGAGACCTACGCGCTGGTCAGCATCGGCTTGGTGTCGTTCGCCGCCGCGGCGCAGTTCGCGCCGTCGATCCTCGGCGGCATTTACTGGAAGGGGGCGACCCGCCGCGGCGCCTTTGCCGGGATTTCCGCCGGCTTTCTGATCTGGACCTATACCTTGTTGCTGCCGTCGTTTGCCCGCTCCGGGTGGCTGCCGGTGAGTTTCGTAGACCAGGGGCCGTTCGGAATCGCACTGCTCGAGCCCTATGCCCTGTTCGGCCTGACCGGGCTCGATCCCATCTCGCACGCGTTGTTCTGGACCCTGCTCGCCAACGTCGGCGCCTACGTCGCCGTGTCGATGCTCGACCGGCAGAGCATCATCGAACGCATCCAGGCGACGCTGTTCGTAGAGGTGTTCCGCCAGACCGGCACCGGCGTCGGCGCCGGGCTGTGGCAGGGGACGATCGCGGTCACCGACCTCAGGGCGATGTGCGAACGGTTCCTCGGCGCCGAGCGCACCGAGCAGGTGTTCGACGAATACGCTCGCCGCCGCGGCTTGGTTCTGGTGTCGTCGGCCAACGCCGACGGCGAACTGGTGCAACTCGTCGAGCGGCGACTGGCGGGCGCGATCGGTGCCGCCTCGGCGCGGGTGATGGTCGCCTCGACGCTGAAGGGCGAAGGCGTCGGCCTCGACGAGATCATGCAGATCCTCGACGAGACGTCGCAGGTCCTGGAATACAGCCGCCAGCTTGAGCAGAAGTCCCAGGAGCTGGAGCGGGCGACGGCCGACCTGAAGGCGGCCAACGAGCGGCTGACAGAGCTCGACCAACTCAAGGATGACTTCCTGTCCACCGTCACCCACGAGCTGCGCACGCCGCTGACCTCGATTCGCTCGTTCTCGGAGATTCTCCACGACACCCCCGATCTCGATCTCGCCGAGCGCCAGCACTTCCTCGGCATCGTCATCCGAGAGAGCGAACGGTTGACGCGGCTGATCAACCAAGTGCTCGACCTCTCCAAGATGGAGCGAGGGCGGATGGAATGGCAGATGATCGACGTCGACCTCCGCGACGTGCTCAACCACGCGCTCTCTTCGCTCCACCAGCTGTTCGAGGAGAAGAACGTCGCCGTCGACGTCACCTTGCCGGAGAGCGTGCCTCCGGTGCGCGGCGACCGCGACCAATTGATCCAGCTGGCGATCAACCTGTTGTCCAATGCCGAGAAGTTCTGCCCGAACGACACCGGCCGGGTGGCGGTCGCCCTCGACGCCGGCGAGACCGGGCTCACAGTCAGCGTCGCCGACAACGGCCCCGGCATCCCCTACGCCGAGCAGGAGCAGATCTTCGAGAAGTTCCACCAGGTCCGCGCCGGCCGCACCGGCAACCCCCTGGGCTCGGGGCTGGGGCTCGCCATCTGCCGCGGCATCGTCGAGCACCTGGGCGGACGCATCTGGGTCGAGAGCGAGCCCGGCCGAGGCGCCACCTTCTACGTCACCCTCCCTTACGCCGCGAGCTGAGAGCCGGAGAGCGGCGCGCCGAAGGCCGTCAGACGCGGACGGTCTTGCCGGGGTTCATGATGCCGCCGGGGTCGAGCGCCCGCTTGATCGCCGCCATCACCGCCAGCGCCGGGCCGTGCTCGAGGACGAGGTAGTCGAGCTTGCCGAGGCCGACCCCGTGTTCGCCGGTGCAGGTGCCGTCCATCGCCAGCGCGCGGCGGATCAGGCGGTCGTTGAGCCGGTGGGCGGCGGCGACCTCGGCCTCATCCTCGGGATCCAGAACGAAGGTGACGTGGAAATTGCCGTCGCCGACGTGGCCGACGATCGGTGCCGTCAGCCCGCTTGCCTCGATGTCGCGGCGGGTCTCGACGATGCAGTCGGTGAGCCGCGAGATCGGCACGCAGACATCGGTCGGCCACATCCGGCAGCCGGGCCTCAGCGCCTTCGCGGCGTAGGCGGCATCGTGGCGGGCCGCCCACAGCCGATCGCGGTCCTCGGGGCGGATCGCCCACCGGAAGTCGCCGCCGCCGCGATCGCGGCAGATCGCGGCGACGGTCGCCGCCTGCTCGCCGACACCGGCGTCGGTACCGTGGAACTCCAGGAACAGGGTCGGCTGGGCGGGATGGGCGAGGCCGGAATAGGCGTTGCAGGCGGCCATCTGCACCTCGTCGAGGAGCTCGATGCGAGCGATCGGCACCGCCACCTGGATGGTATCGACCACCGCTGCGACCGCGTCACCGACGGTCGCGAACGACACCGCTGCCGCGGCGATCGCCTCGGGGAGGGGATGCAGGCGCAGCGTCACCTCGGTGATCACGCCGAGCGTCCCCTCGCTGCCGACGAACAGCCGGGTGAGATCGTAGCCGGCCGACGATTTCCGGGCACGGCGCGCCGTGCGGATGACAGTGCCGTCGGCGAGCACCACGGTGAGCGCGATCACGTTGTCGCGCATGGTGCCGTAACGGACGGCGTTGGTGCCCGACGCCCGGGTCGCGGCCATGCCGCCGAGGGAGGCATCGGCCCCGGGGTCGATCGGGAAGAACAGCCCGGTGGCGCGCAGGTCCTGGTTCAACCGCTTGCGGGTGACCCCGGCCTCGACGGTGGCGTCCATGTCGGCGGCGTTGACGGCGACGATGCGGTCCATGCGGCCGAGATCGACACTGACGCCCCCCGCGACCGCGGCGAAGTGGCCCTCCACCGAGGTGCCGGTCCCGAAGGGGATGACCGGGGCGTCGTGGCGGGCGCATGCGGCGACCACCGCCGCGACCTCGGCCGTCGTCTCGGGGAACACCACCGCCTCGGGCGGCAGCGTCGGCCCGAAGAACTCGTCGCGACCGTGCTGCTCGCGCACCGCCGCCGCCGTTGACAGCCGCTCGCCGACGATGCCTCGCAGCGCGGCCATCAGGTCGGCGCCGACCCGGGCCGGGCGGGCGGCCGAGACCGTCACCAGGTTCGTCCGTCGAGCGGCGCCGGTCTCGGCCCGCCGGTCGCCCAGTCGAGCAACTCCACCGTGTGGACCATCGGCACGCGGGTGCCGCCCGAGATGTGGGTGAGACAGCCGATGTTGCCGGCGGCGATGATCTCCGGCTCAGTGGCCTCCAGGTTGGCCACCTTGCGGTCGCGCAGCCGCATCGACAGCTCCGGTTGCAGGATACTGTAGGTGCCCGCCGAGCCGCAGCAGAGATGCGCTTCCGCCGGTTCGCGGACCCGGAAGCCGGCCTCACCCAGCAGCCGCTTCGACTGAGTTCGGAGCCCGAGGCCATGCTGCATCGAGCACGCAGTGTGATAGGTGACGGCCTGCCCGGTTGTCACCACCGGCTTCTTCAGGCCCAGCTCGACCAGCAGCTCGGAGACGTCGCGACTGATCGCAGCGACCTTCGCCGCCGGCTCGGCCCATTCGGGTTCGTGGCGGAGCAAATGGCCGTAGTCGCGGAGCGAAACGCCGCAGCCCGAGGCGTTGAACACCACCGCATCCAGCCCGCCGCCGTCCATCACCCGGACCCAGGCGGCGACATTGGCCCGGGCCGCCGCCCGCGACCTCTCTTCCCAGCCCATGTGATGAACGATGGCGCCGCAGCAGCCGGCGCCCGCGGCGATCACCACCTCGCAGCCGTGGCGGGTCAGAAGCCGGACCGTGGCGGCGTTGATCTCCGGGCGGAGCACCGGCTGGGCGCAGCCGGTGAGCAGCGCCACCCGCATCCGCTTCGGACCTTCGGCGGCGAACACCTGCGGCCGGTCGACGTCCGATGGCGGCGACAGCCGGTCGGGGGCCATCGTGACCATCCCCTTCAGCCGTCCGGGCAGGAAGCGCGCGAACGGCCGACCGAGCCGACCGCCGATCAGCGACAGCCGGAACAGCTTCGGATTGGGAACCACCGTTGCCAACATCCACCGCAGCAGCCGCTCCGGCAGCGGCCGGACGTAGGTCTTCTCGATGTGGACCCGGGCATGGTCGACGAGATGAGCGTAGTGCACACCGGAGGGACAGGTGGTCATGCACGAGAGACAGGTCAGGCAGCGATCGATGTGCTTGACCACCGACGGCGTCGCCGGCCGATCGTTCTCGAGCATGCCCTTGGCGAGATAGATCCGCCCGCGAGGGCTGTCGAGCTCGTCCCCGAGCAGCACGTAGGTCGGGCAGGTGGCCGTGCACATGCCGCAGTGGACGCAACTCCGCAGGATCTGGTCGACCTCCCTGACGTCGGGGTCGGCGAGACGGGCCTCGCTGAACTGGGTTCGCATCGTCTCACACGCCCTCGTACATGCGGCCGGGGTTGAGCACCCGCTTCGGATCGAAGCCGTCCTTGATCCGCCGCGTCAAGGCCGCGAGCGCCGGTGTCTGGGGCTGAAAGACCGGAACCGACGCCCGCACCGCCGCGGCGGCACGGATCAGAGTGGCATGACCACCGATCGCCGCCACCGCCCGGCGCACCGTCTCGTGTTCGGCATCGGCGGAGGGGGCGAGGGCCAGCCACACCAGCCCGCCGCCCCAGTCGTAGAACACCTCGCCGCTGGCCGACCCAAGCACTGTGGCTGCGACACGCGCGCCCTCGGCCGGCGGCACCGACAACCGCCACACCGGGCGGTCGCGGTCGCCTTCGAAGTAGCGGACATCGCACACCTCGCGCCAGAAGGCGCAGGATTCGGCCGCTTCCAGTTCGCCGGCCGGTTCCTTCGCGGCCAGCGCGTCGCGCAGCGCCGCGGCGCGGAACTCGACCGACGGGCCTGGGCCTTCGATGCGGATCGCGGTCACCGCAGCGGCGGCATCGGCCACCGCCGGCAGTGCGGAGCGGCCGGCGACACCGGCCGGCAGGTGCACCGCCGCCGAGACGTCCCAGGGACCCTGCAGCGCCTCGGTCATCGCCCGCACGGCGACGTCGTCGGCGCGGCCGAACAGCAAGACCGTCCGCGTCTGCTCCGGCGCCGGCAGCGCCCGGACGGTGACCTCGGTCATCACCGCCAGCGTTCCGAACGACCCCGTCACCAGTTTCGACAGATCGAACCCGGTAACGTTCTTGATCACCCGGCCACCGGACTTGAACGCCTCGCCGCGACCGCTGACAGCCTGGAAACCGAGCAGGTGATCGCGCGCGGCGCCGCTGCGGATGCGCCGAGGTCCGGCGAGGTTGCAGGCGATCGCGCCGCCAAGGGTGCCGCCCACCGCCGCGGCCGTTCCGTTCGCCGGACCGAGCAGGGCACCGAGATCGGGGGGTTCGAACGCCAGCAACTGGTTTCTGGCGGCGAGCGCCCGCTCCACCTCGGCCAGCGGCGTGCCGGCACGGGCGGTCAGCACCAGCTCCTCCGGCTCGTAGAGCAGGATGCCGGAGAGCGAGGCGAGTTCGATCCGGTGCTCGGCGGCGACGGGGCGACCCAGCGCGACCTTGCTCGAACCACCGACCACGTCGAGCGCCTGCTCGGCAGCGGCGGCCCAGCGCACCGCCTCCAGCACGTCGTCGGCGTTGCGCGGGGCGATCGGCGCGGTCATCGGCGGCCGGTCGTATCGGCGGGGCGGGGGTCGGTCGCCATCTCAGAACCTCGGCAGGTCGGGGAAGCGGAGCGCGCCGTGGTGGACGTGCATGCGGCCCAGTTCGGCGCAGCGGTGCAGGGTCGGATAGACCTTGCCCGGGTTGAGCAGTCCACCGGGATCGAAGGCGCACTTCAGCCGCTGCTGGTGATTGAGATCGTCCTCGCTGAACATCTCGCCCATCAGGTCGCGCTTCTCGACGCCGACGCCATGCTCGCCGGTCAATACGCCGCCGACCTTGACGCACAGCCGCAGGATCTCGGCCCCGAACGCCTCGGCCCGTTCCAGTTCGCCGGGGGCGTTGGCGTCATACAGGATCAGTGGGTGGAGGTTGCCGTCACCGGCATGGAAGACGTTGGCGCATCGCAGCCCGTAGCGGGTCGACATCTCGGCGATGCCGGTCAGCACCTCCGGCAGTCGGTGGCGGGGGATGGTGCCGTCCATGCACAGATAGTCGGGTGAGATCCGCCCCATCGCCCCGAACGCGGCCTTGCGGCCGGCCCAGAACGCCTGCCGCTCCTGCTCGCTGCCGCTGGCGCGGACGGTGACCGCTCCGGCCGCCCTGGCGATCGCGTCCACCCGTTGCACGAGGTGGGCAACCTCCGGCTCGGGCCCGTCGAGTTCGACGATCAGCAGCGCCTCGACGTCCAACGGATAGCCGGCGTGGACGAAATCCTCGGTCGCCCGGATCGCCGGCCGGTCCATCATCTCCATGCC
>JBHJOP010000056.1:0-23987 GCA_050329575.1 Rhodospirillales bacterium
CGAGCACCAGGAGGTTGGTCTGGTAGCCGATCGGCGATGCGAACGGGCAGTTGGCGGCAAAGATCACCGCCACCGCGAACGCCTGCGGCGATACCTCCAGTTGCAACGCGGCGTCGACGGCGATCGGCGTCAGCAGGACGGCGACGGCGTTGTTGCTGATCACGTTGGTCAGCGCCGCGCCGAACAGGAACAGCACCGACAGGACGACGGCCGGGCCGACATCCATGAAGTTCTCGACGAGGGCGCGCGCGAGCAGGGTGGCGCCGCCCGATTCCTGGAGGGCGATGCTCATCGCCAGCGCCGAACCGATGGCGGCGATGATCCGCGTGTCGGTGACGCGGGTGACCTGACGCGGGGTGACGATGCGCAGGACGACCATCGCGGTCGCGCCCGCGAGGCTGGCGAACACCAGCGGGACGATGCCGGATGCCGCCGAGAGAATCGTCACCAGAAAGATCGTGGCCGCCTGTCGGGTGTGGACGGGGTTGGGCACCTCCTGCGCCGACCATTCCAGCAGCACGACGTCGCGGTTGACCTTGAGACCGTGGACGTCGGCCGACTGGCCCGAGACCAGCAGCACGTCACCGGCCTCCAGACGCATGTCGGCAAGGGTCCGACGGATCATGCGCGACCGCCGCTGGATGCCGAGCACGACGCAGCGGGTCTGGTGGTGAAAGCCGACCTGCCGCAGGGTCTGCCCCTGCAGGCGGGACGCCGGCGCAACCATCGCTTCCGCGACGACTTGCCGGCTCTCCTCCCATCCGGAGGGCGGGGTCGTCCGCGCCGTCGGCGACGCGTCGAGCGCGTCGGCATCGTCGCCCGTCGGCATCGTGGGCGTGACGAGGCCGACATTGCGAGCCAGCGTTTCGGTCAGCACCTTGCGCGTCGCGGCGACGACGAAGATGTCGTTCGGCTGAACGAGGTAGTCTTCGAACGGCGGCAGGATCGCCTCCTCGTCGCGCTGGATCATCCGCACGGTCATCTCCGGTAGCCCCAGAAACATCCCTGCGGTTGCCGCCTTGCCGACCAGCGGCGAGTGCGGGGCGACGACCAGTTGCGCGATGAACTGCTTGCCGTCGCCCTCCAACAGGCTTTCCACCAGACCGACCCGATCCGGCAGCAGCCGGGGCGCGATCAGCACCACGTACAGCATTCCCACCCCGGCCAGCACCAGACCCGGCACCGTGAAATCGAAGAACGCGAAGTGCGGAACCTGGAGTTCGATCAGGGCGCTATTGACGAGGAGGTTCGTGCTGGAACCGACCAGCGTCGTCATCCCCCCGAGAATAGCCGCATAGTTGAGCGGCATCATCACCTTGCTGGGCGAGATCGCGAATCGCGTGGCCAGTGCCTGAACCACCGGAATGAAGATCAGGACCACGGGCGTGTTGTTGAGAAAGCCGCTGATCACCGCCACGAACGTCAACGTCACGGCGATCGACAACCTCGGCCGGCCGCGCGCGAGGTCCAGCATCCATCCGGACAGCAGATCGAGTACGCCGGCCTGCACCAAGCCTTGACCGATCACCAGCAGCGCCAGCACCGTGATCAGCGCCGGGTTGGCGAAGCCGTGCAGCAACCGGGTCGGTGTCAGTAGATTCCTGCCGGCGTCGTCGAGGATCGGAAAGAAGTGGAACAGCAGCATCAGCATGCACAGGGCGCCGAGCGAAACGACCTCCATCGGGAAGCGCTCGGTCGCGTAGAGCGCGAAAGCGGCGACGATCACGGCGAAGGTTCCCCAGATCTGAATCGCCTGCTCAACCCCGGGCATCGCGGTCCTCCATGATGCCGTCCGCGCGGGAGTCCGAGCCGGTATCCGCGCTTCTCGATCGTGTCCCCGCCATGACCGCCCCTAGAACCCGTACCACCAGGGCACGAACAGGGTGAACACGATCCAGAGCAGCGCGATCAGCGGGATGCCGGCGCGGGCGAAGTCCGGAAAGCGGTAGTGCCCGGGACCGAGGACCAGCAGGTTGGTCTGGAACCCGAACGGCGAGGCGAACGAGCAGTTGGCAGCGAACACGACGGTGAGCGCGAACGCCTGCGCCGGGACACCCTGGGTGTGGGCGATGTCGATGGCGATCGGGATGCACAGGACGGCCGCCGTCTTCCGGCTGATCACGTTGCACAGGACCGCCACCACCAGGAAGACCAGCGACATCATCACGGCCGGGCCGGCCTCGTCGAGCAGGTCGACCAGGACCTGCCCGATGTGGTGGGCGCCGCCGGTCTGCTGCAGGGCGATGCCGAGCGCCAGCGCGGCGCCGATGGTGGCGACGATGCGCGCGTCCACGGCACGGGCCGCCTGCCCGACGGTCAACACGCCTCCCGCGACCATCGCGACCGCCCCGGCCAGGGTCGCGACGACGAGCGGTATCGCGCCGGAGGCGGCGAGTCCGATCGCGACCACGAAGATGGCGGCGGCCGGACGGGCGTGTGTGAGAGCCGGTAGTTCCTCCGTCGACCACTCCATCAGCACCACGTCGCGGTTGGCCTTGAGGGCGTCGACATCGGCGGCGGTGCCCTGGATCAGGAGGACATCGCCCGATTCGAGCCGGATGTCGGTCATCCGTGCGCGGATCATCCGCGAGCGACGCTGGATGCCGAGAACGATGCAGCGGGTCTGGTGGTGGAAACCCACCTGCCGCAGGGTTTGACCCTGCAGCCGCGACGCCGGAGCCACCATCACTTCCGCGACCACCTGGGAACCATCGTCGGCGGGCGACCCGGCATCCGTCCGAGTCCGCGCCGGGGCCGTGGTGTCGCGGCGGCCATCGGAGATCTGCCGATCGGGCTGCATCAGGCCGGCGTCCCGTGCCAATGCATCGGTCAGGGCCTTGCGGGTGGTCGCGACGACGAGGACGTCGCCCGGTCGAGCGACGAAGTCCTCGAACGGCGGCAGGATCGCCTCCTCGTCCCGTTGGACCATGCGGACCGTCATCTCCGGCAGACCGGCGATCAGACCGCCGATGGCGCGCTGGCCGACCACCGGCGACCGCGCGGAGACCGTGAGTTGCGCGATGAACTGCTTGCCGCTGGGGTCGAGCATGCCGTCGGTGAGACCGGTCCTGTTCGGTAGCAGGCGCGGGGCGACGGCGAACACGTAGACGAAACCGGCGACCGCCATCACCAGACCCGGGATCGAGAAATCGAAGAACTCGAACGGCGGCACCTCGGCCTCGATCAGCGCGCTGTTGACGAGCAGGTTGGTGCTGGAACCAACCAGCGTGGTCATGCCGCCGAGGACCGCAGCATAGCTCAAGGGGATCATCAGCTTGCTGGCCGAGCGCCGAAAACGCTGGGCGAGCGCCTGGATGATCGGGATGAAGATGATCACCACCGGGATGTTGTTGAGAAACGCGCTGACCACGGTCGCCCCGATCAGCGCGAGGCCGATCGACTGCCACTGCCGTCCGCCGCCGAGTTTGACGATCCATCGCGCGGCGAGATCGAGCACGCCGGCACGGACCATGCCCTGACCCATCACCAGGAGCGCGAGCAGGGTGACCAGCGCCGGGTTGGCGAAGCCCTGCAACAGCCGCGCGGCGTCGAGACGATTGCCACCGGTGAGGTCGGGAACCGGAAAGAGGTGGAAAAAGACCAGCAGCACACAGACGACGCCGATGGAGGTCACCTCCATTGGCAGGCGTTCCAGGGCGTAGAGCGTCAACGCGCCGACGATCAGCGCATAGGTCGCCCACATCTGAAAGGCGGCTTCCGATCCGGTCAACGGGTCAACTCCGCTGCGGGCCGGGTTCGGCATCGCCCCGCCGGTCGGGATCCGGACGAGGCGAGCGACGGAGACGCGGGCGCAGGGCGACCTCGAGCGCGATTGCTGGCCGTGCGACGAGGACGTTCGGGCGGCGGAGAGGGATCATGGTTGCGGCGATGTTCGGCGATCAGCGGCTGGAGTCGGAGCCATTCAGGCCCGCCTGCCGGGCCATCACCTTCAGCCGTTCGTAGTTCTCGGTGGTCCGGGCGAGCTTGTCGCTGAGGATGTGCATCACCCTGAGAGCGGCATCGGGGCTTTCGGTGACGATCCGCAGAAAAACGTCGCCGTCGATCCGCAGCACCTTGAGCGGACCGACGGCGCGAATGGTCGCCGAGCGGCCGCTGTTGCGAAAAATGCCCATCTCCCCGATCAGCGCCTGTCGCCCGAGGGTGGCGACCTTGACCTCGCCGCCGGCCTCCTCGCCGACGCAGATATCCGCCCGGCCATCGTCGATGACATAGACGCTGTCCGAGGGTTCACCCTCGTGGAACAGCGCCTCGCCGTCTTCCAGCGTGAGATAGGCGCAGGCGAAGGCGAGAAGCTTCAGCTTCGGCAGTTCGAGATTTGCGAACAGGGGAATTGCGCGCAAGGCCGCGATCGTTTCGGCGTACTGCATGACCTCTCACTCCCTCCCCGCGACCGGGACACCTCTAGCTCGCCGCCGCCGCGCGCTCGGCCGCGAATGTGTGCAACACCTCGTCGATCGGGCCTTGGGCGACGGTCCTGCCGGATTCCATGACGATCGCGCAATCGACCCCCGCGGCGGCATCAATATCGTCCAGCACCCACACGACCCCGGGTCCCGTCGGGTCACCCAGCAGCGTCTTCATGATTCCCGACTGGCTGGCCGGGTCAAGGGCCGCGGTCGCATGCTCGAGGATCATCAGGTCGGGACGCTTCATCAACGCACGGCCGATCGCCACCCTTTGACGCTGTGCCGCCGACAGCCGGCCACCACCGTTGCCGACCTGGAAGCCGAGCCCGATGTCGATCAGCGTCGGCCTGAGGTCGAGGGAGGCGACCACCTCGGCGATCAGGGCACCGACCTGCCGCTGGCTCTGTTGGCGTCCGTAGGCCACTTTGCCGAACAGGATGTTGTCCTGCACCGAGGCGGCGGCATTGTAGTTGTCGTGCTCGAAGAAGGCGACCGAACGACGGAGTTCGTCGGGAAGTCCGTCGGCGAAGGCGTGGCGCGCTCGCAGCAATCGCGCCTCGATCGTCTCGTCGAGCAGTCCCAGGCGGTGACGCTCCGAGATCAGCTTGAATGGCAGGGACAGCAGCAGCGTGCGGTCGGCGGGGTCCGCGTCGTCGAGGCCGGCCGCCTCGACCCGGCGAATGACCGCCTGGTATTCGGGCAGGGCCTCGGCGCTGATGAAACTGAACCGCTCGAAGAACTCGTGGCCTGAGGGCAGGCCCTGGAACATCTCCGTCATGATCTTCGCGACCTTGAGACCGGTCGCAAGGAAGTCCCGGGTGAGGGCGACCGTCTCCAGGACCGACAGCATGTAGGCGTTCTCGGCGATGTGATCGAGGTCGAACACCGGGCCGATCGGCGTTCCGAACAGGAGGTTCTCGGCCACCGACATGTTGCGGTTGTAGCGCTCGCGATCGAATGGCTCGACAAGCTCCTTGAACCTGGGATCCTGGAGGCGCTCATGCAGCATGTTTCGCGCGGCGAGGATCCTCTCGGCGATCGACGGCAGCCGCTCCGGGTCGACGGTGCCCTGCAACCCGAAACTGAAGACATCCTGCTCGAGGCCGACATCCCGCAGGACATCGATGATCCGTTCGGTCAACTCGTCGGCGGAACCGACGCCCGCGGCTTCGAGGTCGAGCCAGTCCGCATCGGGATCGCTCTCGGTGTTTCCGGCCTCCCTGGCCTCCGCGAGGCGTCTGTTCCGTTCGGCGAGGGCTTTCCCCTGGTACGCCGGCGGACCAAGGGGCTGGTGCTTGAGACCATAGACCAGGTTGTCGCGCAACGTGCCGCTGAACAGCGTGACGCTGGGGCCGACGAAGCCGATCCGCCGTCCGGTCACCGCTTCCGGCAGGGTCTCGAGCTTGACGCCGTCGATGGTGATGTGACCGGAGGTGGGGATCAGGAGTCGCGCGAGCATCCGCGCGACGGCATCGACGCCGGAGCCGCTACCGCCCACCAGGGCCACCTTATCGCCGATGGTGAACTTGAAACTGGCGCCGTCGACGGTCCTGAGGCCGCCGTCATCGAGCAGGATCAGGTTGGTGGCCACCACCTCGCCCCGCAGTCGGGACACCGGCCCGGACGGCAGGTGTTGCAGGTCGGGATCGAGCATTCCGGCCGGCTGGAACTGCTCGATCAACTGCTCGTACTTGATGCGCGCGTCTTCCTTCATCTGGTACCAGTCGAGCAGCTCCTTCCAGGGCGCGGACAAGTCCTTGTAGGCGGCGAGAATGGCGACCAGCGCACCGAAGGTGATGTCGCCGGTGATCACCAGATAACCGCCGATCGAGAAGAAGAAGAACGGCGTCGCCTGGCCGATGACGTTGTTGAGGAACTTGATGAAGAACTTCTTGCGATAGATGCGGAAGCGGATCTCGTAGATCGTGCCGATCCAGCGGGCGAACTCGGCTCGATCCAATTCGGCGGTGTCGTTGGCGTGGATCTCCTCCATCCCCGTCACCGACTCGCCGATCCGCTCGGACAGCTTGCGGACCGTCCGCACCCGCTCCTTGGCCAACAGGTTGACCTGGCGCTGCAATTTCGGGATCAGATACATCTGCAGCGGATAGAAGGCGATCGCCGCGAGGCCGAGGATCGGGTCCTGGGCGAACATGAAGATCAGGATGGTGAGGAGGGTGCCGCCTTCGAAGGCGGGCAGCGCGAACGCCTCGCCGATGAACCCGCCCAAGGGTTCGACCTCGGAGGTGATCATGGCGATCAGCTCGCCCTGCGAGGTCCGGCGGAAATGGGGCAGCGGAAAGCGCAGCACCCGGCAGTAGAGGAGATACCGCAGTCGCCGCAGCATCCGCTCCCCGAGCTGCCCCTTGAAGACGTTGACGTAGTAGCGGAAGCCGAACCGGATGCCGATCAGCACCAGGAACAGACCGCACAGCGTCATCAGGTACTCGACCTGTTCGAACGACACGCCCCAGACGGTTTTCGGAAAGCTGGTGGACCCGATCGCGTCGTTGACGATGACCTTCGGCACCTGCAACGACGCATAGAGAAACGGGAACGACGCTGCGGTCAGGACGAGCAACAACAGCTGTTGGCGCCAGCTGTAGCGGAAGATGAACTTGAAGATGGTCGGTTCCATCGCCGCTGTCGCGCCCCTCGCCCCAATCCCCGGTGTGTTGACCATCGCAACTTCCGACACCGATCGGTGGGCCGGCATCCCCGCGTCGCCTACGAGCTAGCACCAACACCAAGCCTCGTCCACACGCCATGTTCGGCGAGCGACCGGCCCGCCGGCCGGACGGCACCGCGGGTTCCCCGTGCGGCGGCGCATCCCGCCGCGCGTCACGCCGTCGCGACGACCTCGACGACGTCACACGCCAGCGGGTGCTCGCGGACGTTCAGCACCATCCCTCCCTGTTGGCGATCGGGCCGGAATCCGAGTTCGTCGAGGATGCGACGGGCCGGTCCGTTGCGTGCGGTCTGACGGAAGGCGACCCGCAGGGTATCGATCGCACTCTCGCCCTCTCGCTGCGCCAGGAATGCGAAGAACGCCTGCTCGATCGCTCGTCCCTGGACCCGGCAGGACAGCATGAACTCCTCCACGTCCAGCGCCCGCGGGTGGCGGCGGACCAGCGCCAAGCCGACCGTCCCGTAGCTGCCGTACCGGTCGGAGCAGCGCAGGACGTACTTCTCCGGCCGGCGGTCGGCGAGACGGGCGACGATGTCGCCTCGCGCGTACTTGGTGCCGGAGAAGTTGAGCTGGTTGGTGCGCTGGGCGAGTTCGACGACCCGATCGAGATCGGCGGGCCGATAGCCGGCGATCTCCAGTCGGGTCGCGCAAGCGGCGAGAAACGCGCGGTAGTCCCCCGGGTGCCGCGATCGGTCCGCGTCGCGCGCCAGGGCGTCCCGATAGTAGCGGCGGCGTTGCCGGGCCTCGGCGCTGGTGCTGCCCTCGAACCGCGGCCGATCAAGGAGATCGGCGGCCTCGCCGACCGGGACGCAGGCGACATCGGGCCAGCGGTGGGCGACCTCCGCGAGTTCGAAGGGGCTGTCGTCGACGAACGCGAAGGTGTCGAGCCCGAGCCCGAGCGCGCCCGCGATGGCCGCGACGTTCTCGCTCTTCGGGTGCCAGTTGATCTGCGGGTGGAGGAAAAAGTCGGCGAGGTTCAGCTCCTCGAGCCTGCGCATCGCCAGCTCGGGGTCGTTCTTGCTGGCGATGCTCATCAGGATGCCGCGTCGGTCGAGGTCGCGGATCAGCCGGACCATGCCGTCCCGGGGACGCACGTCGCGGTCCTCGAGCAGGATACCGTGCCAAAGGGTGTCGTCGAGATCGAAGACCACGCACTTGATGCCGGGCGGGGGCGCAGGTGTGCTGCCCTCCCTGGTGGCCAGGGTCACGAAGTCGAGCGTCAAGAACACCAGCGTCGGCCCGTCGTCCGCCTCGGGAACGAGGGTCAGCTTGAACGGGATTCCGGCTTCGGTGACGGCAGCGAACAGAGGGCGCGCGAATTGATGGCGCGAGTATCCCGGAGCCAGCTGCAGGCTGGCGATGAGCGGCGGCGGCAACACCGACCGATCAGCGGCCAGGTCGACGAAATCCTCGCCGATTCGCATCATCAACTGAACGGCGACCGGGTGCGGTTGCGGATTGAAGACCTCGATCAGAAAGCAGTCCGGACGGCGTCCGGAACCGTCGCGGCGGTGCCACCGCCGCGCCCGGTTGTCGAAGTCCGGCGCCAGCTTGCGCCAGCGGTCGTCGCCGGTGAGTCGGCAGAGCAACGTGCCGACGCGGTGGAGAACGGGAACGCCGAGCCCGATCAGGCGTTCCTTCCACAACAGCCGGCCGATCGGTTCCAGCCGGGTGTTGCCGTTGGCTTTGAGCCGTCCCCAGGTCTTGAAGGACACTTCCGCACCGTAGCCACGCCGCGATCGGAAGCGCCGGTTCTTGTAGATGCCATAGGCGAACCGCCGACAGTTGCCGTCGGGACGGCGGCGATAGAGATCGCAGCTGGCGTAGCAGTCGGGAGCGGCGCACTCGATGCAGTGTTCGCTCCAGTGCAGGTAGGACATCTCGACGACATCGGTGGCCGGTTCGTACCGCACGCCACCGGGGTCGGCCGGTCGCGCATGGAGGGTCCGCTGGTACTGATCAAATTCGAACATGGGGGACTCCCGGCCCCGGCAGGTCCGCACGTCTCCCGAAAGATGCGGCGGAAATGGCGATGATCAAACGTTTATCACTAGCCCGGGGGAAAAAAGCGGGTTAAGGCTTGTCGCGCGTCGGGACGGAACCGAACGTCGGCCGCGAGCCGAGGGGAGCGGCGCGGGGTGGCATGGGTCGCAACAGAGCTCATCGCAGGCTGCTGATCTACAGCCACGATTCCTTCGGGCTCGGCCACTTGAGGCGGTGCCGGGCGATCGCCCACGCGTTGGTCGACCACCGTCGCGACCTGTCGGTGCTGATCCTGTCGGGCTCGCCGATCATCGGCAGCTTCAGCTTCCGCAACCGGGTGGACTTCGTCCGCGTCCCCGGGGTGATCAAGCTGCGCCACGGCGACTATACCTCCTTGAGCCTCGACATCGGCATCGAGGAGACGCTGGCGCTGCGGACATCGATCATTCGCCACACCGCCGAGGTGTTCGATCCCGACATCTTTCTGGTCGACAAGGAACCGCTTGGCCTGCGCGGCGAGGTCAAGGACACCCTCATCATGCTCAAGGCCCGCGGGACGCCGCTGGTGCTCGGCCTGCGCGACGTGATGGACGATCCCGGACATCTCTCCGAGGAATGGCGGCGCAAAGGGGCCGTGCCGGCACTCAGCGAGCTCTACGACCACATCTGGGTCTACGGCCTGCCGGAGATCTGCGATCCGCTGCAAGGGGTCCGGCTGCCGGCGGCGGTGACGGCGAAGATGCGCTATACCGGTTACCTGCGGCGAACCGGCGGCGTCGCCGGCAGTCCGCCGTCACAGCCGCAGTCGATCGGCGGCGAACCGTACCTGCTGGTGACGACCGGCGGCGGTGGGGACGGGGCGGCGCTGATCGACTGGGTGCTGCGCGCCTACGAGCACGACCGCGACATTCCCCATCCGGCGCTGCTGGTCCTCGGGCCGTTCATGCGCTCGGCTCTGCAAGGCGAGTTCATGGACCGGGTCAACCGCCTCGACAAGGTCGAGGCCATCACCTTCGACGCCATGATCGAGGACCTGATGGTCGGTGCCGCCGGCATCGTCGCGATGGGCGGCTACAACACGTTCTGCGAAATCCTGTCGTTCGACAAGCCGGCCCTGATCGTGCCGCGCACGGTGCCACGGGTCGAGCAATACATTCGCGCTGCGCGCGCTCAGGAGCTGGGTCTGGCGCGCATGCTCGCCGCCGCCGGCGAGCGCGATCCGCAGCGGATGGCCGCGGCCCTCCGCGACCTGCCGACGCAGCCGAGGCCGTCGGAGGTGCGGATCGCGGGGCTGCTCGATGGTCTGTCGGTGATCGCGGGCATGGTTGATCAGTGGCTCACCCCCTCCGCCGAGGCGGCAACCCGACTGTCCCTGGTCACCCGAGGCTCCTGATCGTGGGCGCGGCGGTCGGCTTCGTGCTCAAGGGCTATCCCCGCCTCTCGGAGACCTTCATCGCCCAGGAGATCCTGACCCTGGAGCGTCTGGGCCTCGACATCCGCCTCGTTTCGCTGCGACATCCGACCGATCCGGCGGTCCACCCGATCCATCGCGAGGTCCGGGCGCCGATCGACTATCTGCCCGAGTATCTGTACCAGGAACCGGCGAGGGTGTCGGCGGCCTGGCGGGCGGTTCGCCGCCTGCCCGGCTATGCCGCCGCGCGGGGCGCCTGGCTGCGCGATCTCGCCCGCGACCGGACCGCTAACCGGGTGCGGCGGTTCGGACAGGCGCTGGTGCTGGCGCGTGATCTGCCGGCCGACGTCGGGTGGCTGCATGCCCACTTCCTCCACACTCCCGCCTCCGTTACCCGCTATGCGGCGATGATCCGCGGGCTGCCGTGGAGCGTGTCCGCCCATGCCAAGGACATCTGGACCACGCCCGACTGGGAGAAGCGCGAGAAACTCGCGGACTGCCGCTGGGCGGTCGCCTGCACTCGGGCGGGTGTCGACCATCTCGCTGCCCTGGCGCCGGACCCGGCGCGGGTCGACCTCGTCTATCACGGGCTCGATTTCGACCGTTTCCCGCCGCCGCCGGCGCTCCGCCCGCGACGCGACGGCGCCGACGAAACGGATCCGGTGCGGCTGCTATCGGTCGGACGCGCGGTCGAAAAGAAGGGCTTCGAGGTGCTGATCGATGCGCTTCTGCGACTTCGCGACGCCATCCACTGGCGCCTCGTGCACATCGGCGGCGGACCCTCGCTCGCCGCCCTGCAGGCGAAGGCGGCGCACGGCGGTATCGGATCGCGGATCACCTGGATGGGACCACAGCCGCAGGAGACGGTGCTCGAAGCCTATCGCGCCGCCGACGTGTTCGTTCTCGCTTCGCGGATCGCCGCCGACGGCGATCGGGACGGCCTGCCGAACGTGCTGATGGAGGCACAGAGCCAAGGTCTCGCGTGCCTGTCGACGCGGCTGCCGGCGATCGGCGAGCTGATCGTCGACGGCGAAACCGGGTTGCTGGTTCCGTCCGGCGAACCCGAGGCTCTCGCCGTCGCCCTGGAGCGGCTGATCCGCTCCCCGGCGCTGCGCGCCCGGCTGGGCGTCGCCGGATCGAGGCGGGTGCGATCGCAGTTCTCGCACCTGACCAACGTCGAGGGCCTGGCGGCCCGCTTTGCGGTCGCCAGCGGGCGGACGATGTCATGCGCATCGCCTTCTACGCGCCGATGAAATCGCCCGCCCACCCGCTGCCGTCGGGTGATCGGCGAATGGCGCGGCTGCTGATCGAGGCGCTCCGCCGCGGCGGGCACACTGTCGAGCCGGTCTCGACGTTCTCCAGTTTCGATGCTGCCGGCGACACGAGCCGACAGCGGCGGCTCGCCGATGTCGGGATCAGACTGGCCGCGCGGTTGAGCCACCGCCTCCTCGACAGGCCGCCGGCTCGCCGGCCGGAGGTGTGGTTGACCTATCACGTCTATCACAAGGCACCCGACTGGCTGGGGCCCACCGTCAGCCGGAGGCTGGCGATCCCCTACGCGATTGCCGAGGCGTCGCATGCCCCGAAGCAGGCGTCGGGGCGCTGGGCGACGGGCCACCGGGCGGCGGCCGAAGCGATCGCCGCCGCCGATCTGGTGTTCGGTCTCAATCCGGCCGATACCGAATGCGTGCTGCCGCTGATCGCCGATCCCGCCCGGCTGGTGGCGCTCAGGCCGTTCATAGACACTGCGCCTCATGCCGCCGCCGCCGCGGCGCGCGAGCGGTGCCGGCAGGCCCTCGAACGGGGCTACGGCATCGGTGCGCAGACGGCGGTGCTGCTCACCGTGGCAATGATGCGTCGCGGCGACAAGCTGGCGTCCTACCGCGTTCTCGGTCGCGCGTTGAGCCGGCTGCTGGCGCGACCCTGGTGCCTCGTGGTCGCCGGCGACGGTCCGGCGCGGCGCGACGTCGCGCGGGCGCTGGCGCCGCTCGGAGGGCGGGTGGTCTGGCTCGGCCGGGTGGCCGAGACGGCGCTGCCGGGGCTCTATGCGGGAGCGGATCTGTTCGTCTGGCCGGCGGTCGGCGAGGCCTGGGGAATGGTGTTTCTCGAGGCTCAGGCGAGCGGGCTGCCGGTGATCGGCGGCCGCACCGGCGGCGTGCCCGACGTGGTCGCCGACGGCGAGACCGGACTGTTGATCGAGATCGGCGACGATGCCGCTTTCGCGGCGGCGGTCGGCACCCTGCTCGATGACGCGGAGGCGAGGCGAAGGATGGGCGTTCGCGCGCGCGAAAGGATCGAACGCCGCCACGATCTGCCGGGCGCGGCGCGGGTCCTCGGCGAGGCGCTGGTGTCGCTGGTTGCCGGACGGCGGTCCGCGGGCTCGCCGGGATGACCCGGGAGAGGAGCGAAGCGGGGCCGCAATGAACCGTCGGGTCATGTTCTACGTCCAGCATCTGCTCGGGGTCGGCCATCTCAAGCGGGCCTCGCTGATCGCCCGGGCGATGGCCGAGGCGGGGCTCGACGTCTCGGTGGTGCTGGGCGGACCCGAAGTGCCGGGAGTCGACTTTACGGGCTGCGCCCGCTTCCCGCTGCCGCCGGTGCGGGCCGCGGACCAGACCTTCAAGGTCCTCCTCGACGAGCAGGGGGCGCCGATCGACGACGTCTGGAAGGACGCGCGGATGGCGCGGCTGGTCGCGGCGTTCGAGGCGATCCGGCCGCAGGTGCTGCTGGTTGAGCAGTTTCCGTTCGGGCGCCGGCAGTTCCGCTTCGAGTTGATGCCGCTGCTGGAACAGGCGCGGACGTCGTCGCTCCGTCCGGCCATCTTGTGTTCGCTTCGGGATGTTCTGGTGCGCAAGGACGATCGGCGGCGCGAGCAGGAGATGGTGAGCGTCGCCGAAACCTGGTTCGACCGGATCCTGGTGCACGGCGACCCGCGGGTGATCCCGCTCGAAGCGTCGTTCCCGGCCGCGGCCGCCCTCGATCACAAGCTCGCCTACACGGGCTATGTGGTCGACCGCGCGGACCTCGACGGCGTGGCGAACAACCGGCAGGCCGGGCGAGACGAGGTGATCGTCTCGGTCGGCGGCGGTGCGGTCGGCGAACCGCTGTTGCGGGCGGCCCTGGCGGCACGGCCGTCGAGCCGGCTCTCCGGTCACGTCTGGAGGCTGATCGCCGGTCCGAACCTGGCGGACGCTGTTTACGACCAGATCGCCTGGGATGCCCCATCCGGGGTTGTCGTGGAGCGCTGGCGCGCCGATCTCCCGGTTTTGCTCAGGAACTGCGTTCTCTCCGTGTCGCAGGGCGGCTACAATACCGTCATGGATGTCCTGCAAGCACGAGCGAGGGCGGTGATCGTTCCATTCGCGACGGGTTCCGAAACCGAGCAGGAGACGCGGGCTCGCATTCTCGAACGGCGCGGCCTCGTCACCGTCGTCGCGCCGGCGGTGTTGTCGGCCCAGGCCCTTGCAGGCGCGATCGACGCAGCGCTCGACACCCCGCCGGCGTCGTGGGCGATCGATCTCGATGGTGCGGCGACCACCGGCCGGATCGTCGGCGCGTGCTGCGGCCTCGGCGCCGGCGAGGGTGGTTGAGCGATGGCCGGTTGGGATGATCTGGACCGCGAACTCGATGTCTGGCGGGACCAGGGACGGACGGCGACCCTGTGGTGGCGCGACGACGATGCGACACGGGTCACCCCGGCGCTCGAACGTCTGCTCGCGATCAGCGGCGCGACCGGTACCCCGGTGGCGCTGGCGGTCATTCCCAGGGACGCCGACGCCGACCTCCGGGACCGGCTGCGCAGACACCCGTCGGCAGCGGTGCTGCAGCACGGCTGGAGCCACGAGAATCACGCGCCTGATGGCTGTCGCCAGGAGGAGCACGGCCCGCACCGGCCGCGCGAGGTCATGCTCGCCGAGCTGGCCGAGGGGTGGCGGCGGATCGGCGAATTCGACTGCGGACTGCCGGTCCTGGTCGCTCCGTGGAACCGGATCGACGAAGCGCTGCTGCCGGCGCTGCCCGGCATCGGGCTCACAGGCGTGTCCACCCTCGGTCCGCGCGATGCCGGCGAGCCGGTCGCCGGGCTGCGGCGTACCAACGTTCATGTCGACATCGTCGACTGGGATGGTTCGCGCGGGTTCGTGGGCGAAGAAGCGGCGCTCGATCAGTTCGTGCGCCATCTCGCCCGGCGCCGGCGGGGCGAGGCCGATGCCGACGAGCCGACGGGCATGATGACCCACCATCTGTTTCACGACGAAGGATGCTGGTGGTTTATCGGCGCGCTGCTGGCGCGAACGGCGCGCCATCCGGCGGTGCGCTGGCTGGATGCGGGCGAGGCGTTCTGGCCGTGAGCCTGCATGTCTATCCCATAACGGCGGCCGTGTCGGATCTGGCGCGCATCGGGACCGGTCTGGTTCTCGCCGCGGTGCCGATCCTGGCGTTCGATCCCGCGCCGATGGTCACCTGGTTGCTGGCGGGGATGGTCGCGCTGTTCGCGGCGTCCGGCGTGGTCGCGGTGCTCCGGCATCTGTCGCGGATCGAGGCCGACGCCGGCGGCATCCGCCGACGGGGCCCGGTCGCCACCGACCTCGCATGGCGGAATGTGAGACGGGTGGAGCTCGCCTACTACTCCACCCGCCGCGACCGCAGCGGCGGCTGGTTGCAGCTGAGCGTGTTCGACGGAAGGAGGCGGATCTCCGTCGATTCCCGGATCGCCGGATTTGCCGACCTCGCCGCCGATGCCGCCGCCGCCGCTGCCGCCAACCGCTTGCGGCTCGAGGCCGCGACGGCCGCCAACTTCCACGCGCTCGGCATTGCGCTCGGCGCGCGCCGCGTCGATCGGGAGGCGGGTCGGTGAACGATCTGCTGCGGGTCCGCGATCTGCGGGTCGAGTTCCATACCCAGGCAGGGGTCATTCGGGCGGTCGACGGACTCTCGTTCAGGCTGCGTCCGGGCTCGTCGGTGGCCATCGTGGGCGAATCCGGCTCGGGCAAGTCGGTGACCGCGCAGGCGATCCTCGGCCTGCTGCCGCGCACCGGCCGGATCGCCGGCGGCGAGATCCTGCTCGCCGATCGGAGCGACGCGGGGAGCGTTGTCGATCTGGCCAAGCTCGACCCCGACAGCCGTGAGTTCCGGGCGGTGCGCGGCAACCGCATCTCGATGATCTTCCAGGAGCCGATGACGTCGCTGTCGCCGCTGCACACGGTCGGCGACCAGGTCGGCGAAGCGCTCCACCTGCATCGCAGCGTGACCCCCAGGGAGGGTTACCGGGCGACGGTCGAGATGCTGGAGATGGTGGGCTTCCCCGATCCGGAGCGCGCCTACAAGACCTATCCGTTCGAGCTTTCCGGCGGTCTCCGTCAGCGGGCGATGATCGCGATGGCGCTGGTCTGTCGGCCGGCAATCCTGATCGCCGACGAGCCGAGCACGGCGCTCGACGTCACCATCCAGGCGCAGATCCTGAAACTGATCCAGGATCTGCAGGCGAAGCTCGGGATGGCGCTGCTGATCATCACCCACGACCTCGGCGTGGTCGCCAACGTCGCCGAGGAGGTGGTGATCGTCTACCAGGGGCGGGTGATGGAGAGCGGCTCGCTCCGCGACATCTTCGGCAACCCCCGGCACCCGTACCTGCAGGCGCTGTTGCGGGCCGTGCCTCACTTCGACATGAAGCCTGGCGAGCGGCTGATGCCGTTGCGCGAGATCGCATACCGGGCCGGACACCTGCTCTCGCCGCGGGCGACGCCGGCGGCGGTCCCCCTGCCGGCCGCGGTCGCACCGCTGCTCGAGGTTCGCGGGCTCGGCAAGAGCTTCACCATCCGAAAGGCGAGCCGACTGTCGTTCGGTGGTGGCGGCGAGGCCAGCGTCAAGGCGGTGGACGACGTCAGCCTGCGGATCGAGCGTGGGGAATGCCTGGGCCTGGTCGGCGAGAGCGGGTGCGGCAAGACGACGGTCAGCAAGATGATCATGGGGGCCGTCGCCGCCGACCGCGGGCAGGTGCTCTACAACGACCAGGGCCGCCTGGTCGATCTGCTGAAGCTCAGCAACCGGCAGCTGGTGCCCTACCGGCGCCGGATCCAGTATGTGTTCCAGGATCCGTTCAGCTCGCTCAATCCGAGGATGACGGTGTTCGGGATCGTCAGCGAACCGCTCGTCATCCACAACGTCGGCGATGACGACTACCGACGCGAGATGGTCGGCGAACTGATGCAGCTCGTCGGCCTCGACGCCCGCCACCTCAACCGGTATCCGCACAGCTTCTCGGGCGGTCAGCGCCAGCGCATCGGCATCGCCAGGGCACTCGCGCTGCGGCCCGAGCTGTTGATCTGCGACGAGCCGGTCTCCGCCCTCGACGTCTCGGTGCAGGCACAGATCCTCAACCTGCTCAAGGATCTGCAACGGGAACTGGGGTTGACCTACCTGTTCATCTCCCACAACCTGGCGGTGGTCGACTACATGGCCGACCGCATCGCCGTCATGTGTGCCGGCCGGGTGGTGGAAGAGGCGCCCCGCGAGGTGCTGTTCCGCAATCCGGTTCACCCCTACACGCGCGCGTTGCTGGCGGCGGTGCCCTATCCCGATCCGGATCGCCGTCTCGATCTCTCGGTGCTGATGGACGGCCGCGCCTCGACCCCCGAGGCATGGCCGTCGCCGTTCGACAGCGACGGGGCCGGTCCGCCCGGCCTGTTCGATCTCGGCGGCGGGCACCGTGTCCGCGCCCACGCCAAGCCACCCCAAGCCGCGGAGGCCCGACGATGAGACGATTTCCGATCGCAGCGCTGATCGGTGCGATGGTTGTTGGCGTCGCGGCGTCCGCCGAGGCGTGGGTCGAGCCGCCGTTCCTGGCGGCACGGGTGGCGGCGAAGCAGTTGCCGCCGATCGAACAGCGGCTTCCCGAGAACCCGTCGGTGGAGGCGCTCGATCGCCCCTGGCAGACGCCCGGCCGCCACGGCGGGACGCTGCGGATGCTGATGGGACGAGCCCAGGACACCCGGATGATGGTCGTCTACGGCTACGCCCGGCTGGTCGGCTTCGATGCGGAGTGGAACTTCGTTCCCGACATCGTCGCCGACTTCACCGTCGAGGACGACCGCGTCTTCACGTTCCGCCTGCGGAAGGGGCACAGGTGGTCCGACGGCCATCCGTTCACCGCCGATGATTTCCGGTTCTACTGGGAGGACGTGCTCAACAACGCCGAGCTTCATCCCTCCGGGGTGCCGCAGGTGTTCAGGGTCGACGGCAAGCCGCCCCGCTTCGAGGTCGTCGACGAAACCACCGTCCGCTACACCTGGGACGGGCCCAATCCCCACTTCCTGCCGCTCCTCGCCGGGGCCCGGCCGGAGCCCCTCTACCAGCCCGCCCACCACATGAAACGGTTCCACGCCGGCTACGTCGATGCGGAGACGCTGCGGCGCAAGGTCGCCGAAGAGCGTCACCGGAACTGGGAGTCGCTTTTCTTCCACCACGGCCACCAGTACCAGAACGACGATCCGACCCTGCCGACCCTGCAGCCGTGGGTGCTGGTCACCACACCGCCCTCGACCCGCTTCGTGTTCGAGCGCAACCCCTACTACCACCGCGTCGATCCCGAAGGCCGGCAGCTTCCCTACATCGACACGGTGACGTTCACGGTGGTCAGCCCGAAGCTGATCCCCGCCAAGACCGCGGCGGGCGATGCCGACCTGCAGGCGCGCGCCCTCGGGTTCGACAATTTCGCCGTCCTCAAGCAGGGCGAACGGCGGCACGACTTCTCCGTCCGGCTGTGGCGCACCGCACGCGGCTCCGAACTCGCGCTGCTGCCCAATCTCACCACCATCGACGCCGCCTGGCGCCCGCTGCTCCGCGACGTGAACTTCCGGCGCGCGCTGTCGCTGGCGATCAACCGCGCCGAGATCAACCAGGTGATCTTCTTCGGGCTGGCGCAGCCCGCGAACGATACGGTGCTGCCCGCGAGCCCACTGCACAAGCCCGCGTTCACGACCCTGTGGGCCGAGTTCGACCCCGACCAGGCGAACCGGCTGCTCGACCAGATCGGCCTCGGGAAACGCAACGCGGAGGGCATCCGGTTGTTTCCCGACGGCCGAACGGCGGAACTGATCGTCGAGACGGCGGGCGAGAACCCGACCGAGGTCGACGTCCTGCAGCTGGTTCGCGACGCCTGGCAGAAGATCGGCATCAGGCTGCACATCAAGCCGCAGCAGCGCGAGGTGCTGCGCAACCGGGTGTTCGCCGGCGCGGCGACGATGTCGGTCTGGTCGGGCATCGAGAATGCGCTGCCCAACGCCGACACCTCGCCCAGGGAGCTGGCGCCGACCAGCCAGTACCAGCTCTACTGGCCGAAGTGGGGGCTCCATTTCGAGACCCGCGGACAGGCCGGCGAGCCGATCGACCTGGAACCGGCCGCGGAACTGGCGCGCCTCAACGACGCCTGGGAAGCGGCCCGCGATGCCGCCGAACGGGCCGCGATCTGGCAACGGATGCTGACCATTCGCGCCGAGCAGGTGTTCACGATCGGCACCGTCCAGGGGGTGCCGCAGCCGGTCGTCGTCTCCAACCGGCTGCGCAACGTCCCCGAGGAGGGAATCTACAACTGGGATCCCGGGGCGCACTTCGGCCTCTATCGCCCGGACGTGTTCTGGTGGGCCGACGGCGCGGACCGCACCGGGAAGTGATCGCCGCCCGATGCTGACCTTCCTCAGCCGCCGGCTGCTGACGATGATCCTCTCCTTGCTGGTGATCAGCGCGCTGGTGTTCATCTTCATCCAGTTGCCCCCCGGCGATTACCTGAGCGCCTACATCTCGCAGCTGCAGGCGCAGGGCGAGATGGTGCCGCCGGAGAAGATCGAGTTCCTGCGCAGCCAGTACGGCCTCGACCGGCCGCTGGTCGAGCAGTACTTCGTCTGGCTGTTCGGCCTCCTGCAGGGCGATCTCGGTTATTCCTTCGAGTACAACCGGCCGGTGACCGAGGTGGTGGGCGACCGGCTGCTGCTGACCCTGGTGCTCAACTTCGCGACGGTCCTGTTCATCTATGTCGTCTCCTTTCCGATCGGCGTCTACTCGGCGACCCATCAGTACAGCTGGGGTGACCACGGCCTGACGTTCGTCGGGCTGCTCGGGCTCGCGACGCCGAACTTCCTGCTCGCCCTGATCCTGATGTATCTCGCCAACGTCTGGTTCGGCACCTCGATCGGCACCCTGATGGCCGAGCAGTACATCGACCAGCCGTGGACGTGGCCCAAGGTGCTCTCCGTGCTCGAACACCTGTGGGTGCCGGTGTTCGTGATCGGTACCTCCGGCACCGCCGGGATGATCCGCCGGCTGCGTGCCAACCTGCTCGACGAGCTGCAGAAACAGTACGTGGTCACCGGCCGGGCCAAGGGCCTGCCGCCGGGCCGGCTGCTCGTCAAGTATCCGCTGCGGATGGCCCTCAATCCGTTCATCGCCGACATCGGCAATCTGCTGCCGCAGGTGGTGTCGGGCTCGGTGATCGTCTCGGCGGTGATGTCGTTGCAGACCACCGGGCCGATGCTGCTGAGCGCGCTGCAGAGCCAGGACATGTACCTCGCCGGATCGTTCCTGATGTTCCTGGCGGTGCTGACGGTGATCGGGATGTTCCTCTCCGATCTGCTGCTGGCGGTCCTCGATCCCCGCATCCGGCTGACCGGAAAGGTCCAGCAGTGACCGACCGCCTGCCCCACTACGTCGATCCGGCGCCGTTCGACGTCCAGGAGGCGGAGCGGCTGACGCCCGAGCAGGAGCGCTACTACATGGCCTCCCAGTGGCGGATGATGTGGTGGCGGTTCCGGCGCCACCGGCTGGCGGTGGTGGCCGGCATCGTGCTGCTGGCCTCCTACGCCTCGATCGTGGTCGCCGAGTTCCTCGCCCCCTACGATCTCCACACCCGCCACAGCGAGTTCATCTACGCGCCGCCGCAGACGGTTCGCCTGTTCCACGACGGACGCCTCGTCGGACCGTTCGTCTACGGTCTCAGCTTCCGTCTCAATCTCGAGACGCTGCAGCGCGAGTATGCGACCGACCGTTCGAACGTGCAGCCGATCCGCTTCTTCTGTCTCGGCGATGCCTACGAGCTCTGGGGCCTGGTGCCGGGCCGGCTGCACCTGATCTGTCCCGCGGAGGGGGGAACGCTGTTCCTGCTCGGCACCGACCGCCTCGGCCGCGACATGGCGTCGAGACTGATCCTCGGCGGGCGCATCTCGCTCACCGTCGGGCTGGTCGGCATCGTCATCAGCTTCCTGCTCGGCATCTCCATCGGCGGCGCCGCCGGCTTCTTCGGCGGCTGGGTCGACCATGTCGTGCAGCGGGTGATCGAGATCCTGCGCTCGCTGCCGGAGCTGCCGCTGTGGATGGCGCTGTCGGCGGCGCTGCCGGTGACCTGGAGCCCGATCCTGGTGTTCCTCGGCATCACCGTCATCCTCGGCCTGCTCGACTGGCCCGGCCTCGCCCGCGCGGTGCGCTCGAAGCTGCTGGCGCTGCGCGAGGAGGACTACTGCGCGGCGGCGCGGCTGATGGGGGCGCCGCCCGGCCGGATCATCGCCCGCCACCTGCTGCCCAACTTCATGAGCCACCTGATCGCCTCGGCGACGCTGTCGATCCCGTCGATGATCCTCGGCGAGACGGCGCTCAGCTTCCTCGGCCTCGGGCTGAGGCCGCCGATCACCAGCTGGGGGGTGCTGCTGGTCGAGGCCCAGAACATCGAGGCGGTGGCGCTCTATCCGTGGCTGCTGCTGCCGATGCTGCCGGTGGTGGTGACGGTGCTGGCCTTCAACTTCCTCGGCGACGGGCTGCGCGACGCCGCCGACCCCTACGAGTAGCGTCGCCGAGACGCCGCGGCTGCCGCCCCGCCGCCGCGGGCCGGAAATGGCTACGTTCTGTCGACATCGGGGGCCGTTTTGACGACGTTCGTTGCGCCCCCGTGGCGGTCAACCCGTTGAGTCCACGAGAAACCCGCCCTCAGCGGCGGCGAAGCGTCGACAAAAGTAGGCAAAAGTCGTCCTTTCTCCGGGTCAAGTCGTTGATATTCCACGATCACGCTCGGTCGGGGGCGTCCACAAATGTCGCCATGAATTCCTGACAACGGCTTGATCTCAAAGCGCTTCTTCCCGGGACGAAAGTAGACATCCGGGCGATCCGGGACCCCGTGACGGCGCCCGGACGGTCATCTCGCCCCGACGATGGACAAGAGCGTTTTTCCCTTGGTATATCCCCGGGTCGGCGCCAAACCAAGGAAAAAAAGCCTGACCGCTGTCGGGCGACGGCGGGGCGGAGCCGGCCGACGGCTCGGGCGCCGTCAGGTGAAGGCGAAATCGTCGGCCTCCAGGCCGGTGACGCCGAGCACCAGGATGGTGCCGGCCTGGCGGCCGTCGGCGAGGCTGGCGGTCAGGTCGATCAGGCTGTCGCCGTCCTGCTCGGTGATGACCAGTTCGGCGAACTCGTCGAGGGCGTCGCCGTAGCGGCGGATCAGGAGGGTGTCGAGGCCGCGCTCGAAGTCGGTGATGGTGTCGTCGCCGCCGACGCCCAGGAACACGAACCGGTCGGGCCCGGCGCCGCCGGTGAGCCGGTCGTTGCCGCGGGCGCCTTGCAAGCGGTCGGCGCCGTCGCCGCCGTCGAGGGTGTCGTCGCCGCGGTCGCCGACCAGGTTGTCGTCGCCGGCGCCGCCGTTGAGGACGTCGTTGCCGGCGTTCCCCCGCAGCCGGTCGTTGCCGTCGCCGCCGTCGAGGGTGTCGTCGCCGCGATCACCGGACAGGGTGTCGCTGCCGGCGCCACCCGAGAGGACGTCGTGGCCCTCGCCGCCGAAGAGCAGGTCGCTGCCCTGTCGGCCGTCGAGGACGTCGTTACCGTCCTCGCCGTAGAGGGTGTCGGCGCCGGTGCCGCCGATCAGGGTATCGTCGTCCGGCCCTCCGACGAGAAGGATACCCGGCGGAGGGAATTGCGGTCGGCCGAACACGACGTAGGTCTGGTCGGCCCCAGGCGCCCCGATGAGCAGGTCGTCGTAGCCATCGCCGTTGACGTCGCCGGCCCCGCTCACCGACCGGCCGGACCGGTCCTCTTCGTCGATGCCGATGATCACGAAGCCGTTGGCGCCGTCGAGATCGGCGAGCTCGAGGCGGGCGGCGAAGCCGCCGGCCTTGCCGAACACCACGTAACTCTGGCCGGCATACCCCTTGCCATTGGGGTCGGCATGGTACGCCCCGATGAGCAGGTCGGCGAAGCCGTCGCCGTTGACGTCGCCGGCCCCGCTCACCGACAGGCCGGACCGGTCCCCCGCGTTGATGCCGTCGATCACGAAGCCGTTGGCGCCGTCGAGATCGGCGAGCTCGAAGCTGGCGGCGAAGCCGCCGGCCTTGCCGAACACCACGTAACTCTGGCCGGCATACTGCTTGCCATTCGGGTCGGCAAAAGGCGCCCCGATGAGCAGGTCGGCGAAGCCGTCGCCGTTGACGTCGCCGGCCGCGCTCACCGAACCGCCGGACCAGTCCCCCGCCTTGGCGCCGTTGATCACGAAGCCGTTGCTGCCGTCGAGATCGGCGAGATCGAGGCCGGCGGTGAAGCCGCCGGCCTTGCCGAACACCACGTAGCTCTGGCCGGCATACCCCTTGCCATTCGGGTCGGCCCTCGGCGCCCCGATGAGCAGGTCGGCGAAGCCGTCGCCGTTGACGTCGCCGGCCCCGCTCACCGAATAGCCGGAAAAGTCGAACGGATTGATGCCGTTGATCACGAAGCCGTTGGTGCCGTCGAGGGTGGCGGGATCGAGGCGGGCTTCGAAGCCGCCGGCCTTGCCGAACACCACGTAGCTCTGGCCGGCATCCCGCTTGCCATTCGGGTCGGCCCCCGACGCAGCGATGAGGAGGTCGTCGTAGCCGTCGCCGTTGACGTCGCCGGCCCCGCTCACCGAAGAGCCGGACCAGTCCCCCGCCTTGTCGCCATCGATCACGAAGCCGTTGCTGCCGTCGAGATCGGCGAGATCGAACACCGCCGCTGGATTGGTCGCCACGCCCCTCTCCCCTCCCGCACCCTGATCCACCCACCCGCCACGGCGGCGCCCGCTTCGGCAAACCCGCAACGCTGATTTCGCAGCTCAGCATTGCGCCTTCGGCATGCCCACCGGCGGCGATGACGTGCGGCGGCGGCCGGCCATCCGGCCCGGTTCGCCGGGAGGCTTTCGTGGATGGCGGGAACGGCGGTGTTCGGAGCCGGCCAAACCCTCTCGACAACCCTCCAGGTGCGTTCGTCGATCACCTGATCGCAGGCATGACGCAGCACCTTACCGCGGTCCAAGACCGCCCGCCAGGGGATATCGGGACATTCGTCCTCGAGACTCGAAGGCAAATGCCGCGACGCAACGGACAGGCGCTCGAAAGGTCGCTCCACGGCCGCGGCCGCATCCGTGTCGTCCGCGTCATCCGCCAGCGGTTTGTTTTTCGTAAGCCGCTCGATCCCGGCGATGGCCGCGAGCCTGTGC
>JBHJOP010000058.1:0-6370 GCA_050329575.1 Rhodospirillales bacterium
GACCGCCGGGGCGGCGGCCTTGGGTTCGGGCGCCGGTTTCGCCGGGGCCGCGGCCTTCGCCGGGGCGGCCGCCGGCGTCGGCGAGGCGGGCGGTTCGGATGGTCGGCGCCCGGCTTTCCGCGCGCCGCCGCGACCGGCGGACGTCTCGCTCTTCGACTTACCCTCGTCGCCACTCATCGTCTGGATCACCTCTCCGCAGAAGTCTCGACCGGCGCCCGGACCGAACCGAGAGGCGAGGCGCCCGGCGCTCTCGGAACATGCCCGATCTCGTCACCACCGCCGCGTCGCCACGAAAGCCGCTCGCCCCATCCCTTCGAACCGTTGTCGACCGCCGGCGCACCGGCTGTCCTTGATCCGCAAGGCGCCGCGGCTGGTTTTATCCGGGAAATCCCGCGCTGTGAAGACCATCGCGCACGCGCCGAGGACCGCCGCCCGCATGCCGCCGCCGACCCTCGTCCGGCTCCGCCTCGCCGTTCCGGGGTGTTCGTCGAACGAGGGTTACACGGCAAAACCGCTCTGCTATAAGCGAGCGAACTGTCCGGGAGACGTTGGTCGAATCCGGTCGGCGGGGAGAGGGATCTCGGCTCGACTGCGGCAACCAGTCCGTATCCGACATCAGCCCCCAGCGACCCCTTCTCGGTCGGCGACCCACGAACCAGAACACGTGTTGCAGGGAGATCACGCGAGATGCCATCCGAGGTCACTGGAAAGAACCGCACCACGGTACCGGCGTTGCAGTCCTCGGCGGCGGAGGGCATGGCCGTCGAGGATCTGATCAAGAGCTTCAACTTCCACCTCAAGTTCACCCTCGCCAAGGACGAGTACAGCGCCACCAACCGGGATCGCTACGAGGCGCTGGCGCTGGCCGTGCGCGACCGGCTGGTCGGCCGCTGGATCACCACCCAGCAGACCTACCATCGCAAGAACGTCAAGCGGATCAACTACCTGTCGCTGGAGTTCCTGATCGGCCGGGCGATGGGAAACAACGTCATCAATCTGCTGATGGAGGACACCTGCCGGAAGGCGATGTCCCAGCTCGGCCTCGACTGGGACCAGTTGCGCGACTTCGAGGTCGACGCCGCCCTCGGCAACGGCGGCCTCGGGCGCCTGGCCGCCTGTTTTCTCGATTCCATGGCGACGCTGAAACTGCCGGCGTTCGGCTACGGCCTGCGCTACGACTACGGCATTTTCAGGCAGCGGATCGAGAGCGGCTATCAGATCGAAGAACCCGACAACTGGCTGGTCAACGGCAATCCGTGGGAGATCGCGCACCCGGAGCTGTCCTACGAGGTCCATTTCGAAGGACGGGCGGAGCAGCGGAAGTCGCGGGGGGTGACCCGTTGGGAATGGATCGACAGCCGGCCGATCATCGGCACCGCCTACGACACCCCGGTGGTCGGCTACGGATCCTACAACGTCAACACCCTTCGGTTGTGGGCGTCGCGGGCGACCCAGGAGTTCCACTTCGAGGACTTCAGCAAGGGGTCGTACGTGCAGGCGGTCGAGGACAAGGTGATGGCCGAGAACATCACCAAGGTCCTCTATCCGAGCGACGCGATCTACCTCGGGCGCGAACTGCGGCTGCGCCAGCAGTACTTTTTCGTGTCGTGCTCGCTGCAGGACATCATCCGCCGCTTCAAGGTCGACAACAAGGACTGGTCCTCCTTCCCCGACAAGGTGTTCATCCAGATGAACGACACCCATCCGGCGGTGGTGGTGCCGGAGCTGATGCGGATCCTGATGGACCAGGAGGACATCGGCTGGAACCAGGCCTGGGAAATGACGGTCAACTCCACGGGCTACACCAACCACACCTTGCTGCCGGAGGCGCTGGAAAGGTGGCCGGTCAGCCTGTTCGGGCGGTTGCTGCCCCGCCACCTGCAGATCATCTACGAAATCAACAGCCAGTTCCTGCGCCGGGTCGCGACCCGCTACCCGGGAGACGCCGAGCGCCTGCAGCGGATGAGCCTGATCGAGGAGTATCCGGAGAAGCAGGTCCGCATGGCGCACCTCGCGGTCGTCGGCAGCCGCTCGACAAACGGCGTCGCCGCCCTCCACACCCGCCTGCTGCGGGAGGGCATCATGCGCGACTTCGACGAGTTCTTCCCCGACCGCTTCAACAACAAGACCAACGGTGTGACACCGCGTCGTTGGCTCCTGAAGGCCAACCCCAGGCTGGCGTCGCTGATCAGCGAGTCGATCGGCGACGACTGGGTCACCGATCTCGACAGATTGCGGGGCCTCGAGCGGTTCGTGTCCGACTCCGGCTTCCGTCAGAAGGTTCGCGACATCAAGCGCGCCAACAAGGTGGCCCTCGCCGATTACATCCAGCGGCAGCTGGGGCTGACGGTGTCGCCCGACTCGTTGTTCGACGTCCAGGTGAAGCGGATCCACGAATACAAGCGTCAGCTTCTGCTCTGCCTCTACATCATCGTCCTGTTCAATCGCCTGAAGGACGACCCCGGCATCGACGTCGTGCCGCGGGTCTTCGTCTTCGGCGGCAAGGCCGCGCCCGGCTACGACATGGCCAAGCGCATCATCAAGCTGATCTGGCAGGTCGGCGCGGTGATCAACCACGACCCGAACATCGGCGACAAGATCAAGGTCGTCTTCCTGCCGGACTATCGGGTGTCGCTGGCGGAGAAGATCATGCCCGCCGCCGAGCTCAGCGAACAGATCTCGACGGCCGGCATGGAGGCGTCGGGCACCGGCAACATGAAGCTGGCGATGAACGGGGCGCTGACCATCGGCACCCTCGACGGCGCCAACATCGAGATCAAGGAAGAGGTCGGCGACGAGAACATCTTCATCTTCGGGCTGACCGCCGAGGAGGTGAAGGCGCGCCGCGCCTACTACAGCCCGTTCGACGTCTGCAACAAGGACGAGGAGATCCGCCGCGCCGTCGACCTGATCCGCACCGGCTTCTTCAGCCTGACGGAACCGGGCGTCTTCGACCCGATCGCGACGACCCTGCTGGAAGGCGGCGACTACTACATGAACCTCGCCGATCTCCGCAGCTTCATCGAAGCGCAGTCGCGGGTCGAGGAGGTCTATCGCGATCCCGAAGCGTGGACCCGGAAATCGATCCTCAACATCGCTCGGACCGGCAAGTTCAGTTCCGACCGCACCATCGCCGAATACGCGCGCGACATCTGGCGGGTCGAAGGGGTGGACGTGGAACCGGCGAAGTAGCGGCCGACGGCGCCACCCGTTCGGCGCTTCACGACACTCGAGGGGGGTATGGACTTTGCTGCACTGCACAATCATACTGGACGGCCGACGATGCCTCGGTTCCGGCGTCGGGACCGCGCCGTCGCCGTGCCGGACGTCGCCACTGCCGCCGATCGACCCGCCGGGGCCGTGATGTCAAGTCGAGCCAGAGTGACAGCTTAACGCAAGAAGACGGTTCAGCATGTTCATTGTCATGATTTCGTCGGAACTGGCTCCCGTGGCGAAGGTCGGGGGGCTGGGGGATGTCCTGTTCGGGCTCAGCCGCGAACTGGAGGTCCGCGGCAACTCGGTGGAGATCATCCTCCCCAAGTACGATTGCATGTGGTATGACGAGATCTGGGGCCTCCACAAGATCTGGGAGGAACTCTGGGTTCCCTGGTACAACACGGCGGTCTGCTGCTCCGTCTGGTTCGGCTTCGTCCACGGCCGCAAGTGCTTCTTCATCGAGCCCCACTCGCAGGATGCCTTCTTCCATCGCGGCTCTTTCTACGGGTTTCACGACGATCCGTTGCGGTTCGCGTTCTTCTGTAAGGCGGCGATGGAGTTCCTGCTCAAGTCCGGCAAACGGCCGGACGTGATTCATTGCCACGACTGGCAGACTGGGCTCGTCCCGGTGCTGCAGTTCGAAATCTATCATCGCCTGGGCATGGACCGGCAGCGCATCTGCTATACGATCCACAACTTCAAGCACCAGGGCGTCACCGGCGAACAGGTTCTGTGGGCGACCGGTCTCTGCCGGCCCGACTATTACTTCCACCACGACCGCCTGCTCGACAACTTCAACAACACCGCCATCAACCTGATGAAGGGCGGCATCGTCTACGCCAACCACGTCACCACGGTGTCGCCGCACCACGCCTGGGAGGCCCGCCACACCGACCAGGGCTACGGCCTCAGTCACACCCTGGCGATCCACGAGCACAAGTTCAGCGGCATCCTCAACGGCGTCGACTACGACGTCTGGAACCCGCAGACCGATCGCTTCATCCCGTCCCACTACGACATGTGGGACGTCGATCCGAAGTACGGCAACAAGGAAGCGCTGCGCGAGCGGCTATGGCTGCGGAAGGATTTCAAGCCGCTGGTCGCCTACGTCGGTCGCCTCGACGCCCAGAAGGGCGTTCACCTGATCCAGCATGCGCTGTTCTACGCGCTGGAGCACAATGCCCAGTTCGTGCTGCTCGGATCGGGACCGGAGAGCGGCATCAACGACCACTTCTGGCATCTCAAGCACTACCTCAACGAGAACGCCGACTGCCATCTCGAGATCGGCTTCAACGAGCAACTCGCCCACCTGATCTACGCCGGCGCCGACATCGTGGTGGTGCCCAGCCTCTTCGAACCTTGCGGGCTCGCCCAGCTCATCGCCATGCGATACGGCAGCGTCCCGGTCGTCCGCGCCGTCGGCGGGCTGGTCGACACGGTCTACGATCGCGACAACTCGCCCAAACCGCCGGAGGAGCGCAACGGCTACCTGTTCCAGGACGCCGATCCGCCGGGATTGGAATCGGCGCTCAGCCGGGCGATCGGCCTCTGGTATCACTATCCGAAGGACTTCCGGCGGCTGGTGACCAACGCCATGGCCTACGATTTTTCCTGGGCCCATTCGGGACAGCACTACCTCGGCGTCTACGAGCACATCCGCGCCAAGTAGCGACCGCGCGCCGGCCGGGCTCCCGGCGGCGGCGGCCGCGCCGGCCGCCCGTCAGCCGAGCCCGGCCCTCGCCTCCTCGAGATGGCGCTGCGTGGCATCGAGGTCCTGGTGGACCTTGTGGACCCACGACTCGCCCCAGTAGAAATTGCAGCTCGTCTCGGCCCGCAGCAGCCGCCAGTGCGCCTGCTCCAGCGGGATGCGAACCGCCGGATCGTTCATGCCGGGCGGTCCGGCGCGCTCCAGCATGGCGTGGAATTCGCCGCTGACGTCGTGCACCCGGGCCATCGCATCCCGCTGCGCCTGGGAGCCCTGCCACTGATGGAAGTTCCAGCCGTGATGGTCGTCGGTGGCCCAGGCGCCACGCCGGATCGTCACCCGTCCGTGCGCCCCGAAGCGATCGAGATAGTCGGTGATGAACGTCGGGCGCATCAGCGACCGGCCGGCGCGGACCTCGTCGAGGGCCTCCCGATAGAAGACGTTCCAGAAGTTGGCTCGTTCGTTGACGTTGCGGAACCAGCCGCCGTTGTCGCCGTCGGTCGCGGTCGTGACCAGCGGTGGAAAATCGCACCACTTGGTCCGTTCGTAGATCTCGTGGGCGAACCAGCCGTACTCCATGCCGGACAGCTGCGCGGCCGACAGCTCGCGGTCGCGAACGACGACGACGATCTCCTCGCCTCCGTACTCGGCGATGTGGGGCCGGTAACGGATGTCCTGCCAAGCCATCTCGTCGACGGGATCGACATACTCGCTGTCGACCAGCACGTAGCGATAGCCGGCCTTCTTGAGATGCGGGATCAGCTTCATGTCGAAGCCCATCTCCGGCGGCCAGAAGCCGTTGAACCGCTCCCGCCAGAACAGGTGGCGGCCGATTCCCAGCCAGCGATTGATCTGCTCGTCCCAGTCCGCCTCCGGGATCAGCGCCAGCACCGGATGGTAGTAGCCGGTGCCGAGCATCTCGAACAGCTTCTGGTTCTGCAGCGCCCACAACAACGTGCCGCAGTCGACGAACCCGTAGGCACGGTGCTGGAACTCGGGATGGGCGAGCGATTCGAGCAGGGTTCCCGAGAACGCGATATGCACGCGGGCGACGTCCTCGTAAGACCACAGGGTGCGGGCCATCCGGTCGTAGGCGAACAGGATCTCCTTCGCTTCCCATTCGTTGGTGTCGAACAGGTAGTCGAGGTTGCCCGGCGGCTGATGCATGTTGAGCACCAGCGCGTGATGGATTTCTCGCATCGTTCCCCTTCCTCCCCGACGGCTGCTTTTTCGCCAATGCAGCAAAATGCTACCCGCTAACACCCATCCTCGGCAACAGCGGAGTGGCGCATCATTGGCGCCGTCGTCCCCTCCGCACCCGACGATCGCCCAGGGCTATCGCATTTGATCCGGGGCGAGGAGGCTGATCAGGAAATCGTCATCCCAGGCGGCGCGCTTGAACTTGATGCGGTTCGAGCCCTTGGTTTTGTCGCGGCGGATGATGTTGAG
>JBHJOP010000083.1:0-12590 GCA_050329575.1 Rhodospirillales bacterium
CGGGCTCGGAGACGGCGGTGCCGCCCGCGGGGCGAGGGCGGCGGCCATGAAGGCGTCGAAGTCGGCGGCGGTCGCCCGGCCGCAGACGTTGAGCCGCAGCCGCGGCCGCTGCTTGAGCAGTTCGGCGAGATTCTTGATCACCTCGCTCGCCTCCGGCCCGATCTCGGTCGACAGCGGCGCGAACGGGATCGGCTTGAACCGCAAGCCGGCCTGGCCCACCCCGTCGACCCCGCTCGCGATCAGCGAGGCGATCGCCGTCGGTGGGAAGATGCTCCGCAGCGCCCCCCCGACGGCGCGGCCGATGGCCTGACTGAAATCGAAGGCCGGCTCGGCGACGGTGCCGGAGACCGGCACGCTGAGTCTGATCCGGCCGCGCGAGTCCTGGAGCAGTCCGACCGCCGTCTGGATCGGCAGTCCGACCCGCGCCGACAACCGCTCGGCGTCCTCGGGCGACAGGGTGCTGAACCTGAGGTCGAGGGTGTTGAGCCCGATCTGCCCGCTGAGCTGACCGGCGTCGGCGGTGCCGCTGGCCTCGAGATCGAGGGTACCGCTCTCCAGATTGAGGCCGATCGCTTTCGCGGCGAACGGCGAGAAGGGAGCGAGCGCCGCATTGCCAACCGCACCTTCGAGTTCGAAGCTGGGCTGGGGCGTCGTCATCGCCCGCACCCAGCCGGCGAGCCGGAGGCTCGCGAAGTCGTTGACGGTGCCGGCGAACTGGAGATCGGTCTTGCGCGCCGGATCGCCGGTGTCGAGGCCGGCGATCACCAGCGTCTCGACCGCGACGTCGACGGCGACGTGCGGGATGACCGAGGTGTCGTTGTAGCGGATGCGGGCGGGATCGGTGAAGGCGAGCCTGTCGACCCTGACCGTCGGCGGCGACGGCGGCTCGCCCGGCGCCGGCTGTCGCGGCTGGTCGGCGCCGGCGGTGAACAGCCGGTCGTCGAAGGCGACATCGAGGCCGCTGATCGCCACCGCGCCGGCGGCGACGTTCAGGGTATGATCGGCGCGGCCCCCTTCGAGGACGAGTTCGCGCAGGCTCGCCCGGCCGACCGTTCCTTCGGCGAGCGCCAGCGCGACATCGGCGAGCTTGCCGTCGAGCCGCGCCTGCCAGCGGGACTCGCCGGCGGCGGTCGCCCATCCGCCCTCTGCGATGCCGAGCTCGAACCGGCCGACGTCGACGTCGACCGGAAACGGTGCGGCCGGGTCGGCGACGGACGCCCGCAGCTCGGCGCTGCTCATCGTACCGCTGGCGGTGATCGCCAGATCCTCGCCCCGGCTCTCGACGCCGAGCTCGTCGAGATCGACGTCGATGCGCGCCGCCGTGGCTCGCGCCGGACCGCCGAGATCGAGGGCGTCGATGGCCAGCCGCGGCTTGGCGTCCACGGACAGCCCGTCGGCGGTGGCCGCCAGCCGCAACCGCGACAGATCGAGGGTGGTGGCGGCGAAGGCGAGCCGGATCGGCGCCGCCCCGGCCCCCTCGGCGCCGGTGTCGGCGGCCGGCAGCGCGAGCGCGGTGGCCCCGATGACCGTCGAGCCGGCCGCCGCCAGGGTCAGGGTCTCGCCCGTCCGTTCGACCGCGAGGTCGGTGAGCGCGATGGCGAACCGCTCGCCGGAGCCCTCGGCCGCACCGCCGAGGGTGAGGGCATCGACGACGAGCGACGGCCGGGTGTCCAGCTTGAGCGAGCCGTCCCGCATCGCCAGCGCCAACTGGGCGAGATCGAGTTTCGCTCTCGCGAGGCCGAGGCGAACCGGCTGCCCGGCGGCTGCCGCTCCCGGCGGTGGCGAGTCCGCCAGCGCCAGGGCGAGGGCCTCGAGGGTGGCCGGCCCGGCGGTCACTGCGGTCGCGCCGTCGTCGGCGAGGGTGATCTCGAGCTGCGAGACGTCGAGTGCCAGCCGGGCGCCCTGCCCGCCGACCGGCCCGGACAGCCGCGGCTGTTCGACGGTGAGTCGGGGGCTGGCGGCGATCGTCAGCGGGGCGCCGGCGCGTCGCGTCACGGAGAACTCGCGAGCCGCGAAGGCCGCATTGGCCGCCGCGACCCTGGTGCCGGCGGCATCGATGTCCCAGTTGTCGAGATCCAGCTTCAGCGACCCGGAGAGGTCGATGTTTCCGTTTTCGTCCAGCACCAAGGCGGTGGCGAGGCCGATCTCTCCGTTGTCGTAGCGGGCGGCGAACAGGTCGGGATAGTAGGTGTCGCCCTGCTTGATCTCGATGTGGCCGTCGGTTTCGACCTCGATCCGTCCGGTGCGGTGGATGATGGCGTTGTGGGTGAAGCCGGCGTTGAGCAGGCCTGCGCGCCGCTCGAGGTTGAACGCGCCCGTGTAGCGCTCGATCTTGGCGAACTCGACGTCCTTGATGTCCATGTCGATGGCGACCGTCAGCACCTCCGCGAACGGCCGCGCCTCACCGCGCAAGTGGACGGGGATGTCGTTGATCTGGGCAAAGACCTCGAAGGTTCCCGGCTTGTCGGGCTCCCAGGTCCGGAAACCGGCCAGGTTCAGCCGGTCGATCTCCAGGCTCACCGTCCCGCGGGCGCGGTCGGTGAAGAACAGCCGGCTGTCCCGCAGTTCGAAGCTGTCCAGTCCGGCGCCCCAGCGGCGCGGGCGCCCGGGCTCCGGTTCCGGCTCCGGTTCCGGCTCGGGCCGGGCCTCGGCGGCGACCAGGGTGTCGAGCGCGATCCCGTTGACGAGGATGCGGCCGTCGGCGTCGCGAACGACCTGGATGTCGATCCCCTCGATGAACATGTCCTCGATGATCGCCTGCCGGTGCAGCAGATTGGTCAGCCGGTAGTTGACCCCGAGCCGGCCGATCTGGCCCTTCTCGTCGGGGTCCGGCTCCGGCCCGGCGCCGAAGCGGACCGGCCCGACGACCGCGTGGCGGCGGAACAGGTCGATGTGCAGCGATCCGACGCCCTGGGTGACGATGCCCATGCTTGCGAGCTCGCGCTGGATGAGATGGCGCGCGATCACCTCGGGCACCCCGTGGACGACCATCACCAGGCCGGCGACGACGGTCGCGGTGATGGCGGTGACCAACCCGAGGCGGTGTCGCCTGCGGTCCGGCTGCGGCCGGTCGGCGGGGGCGGGGTCGGTATCGGTGTCGGTGTCGGTGTCGGTGTCGGTGTCGGGGGTTCGCGGTGTGGTCATCCGGGCTCCGCTTGTTGCGAACGTCGATCGAAGGGTCGAGCCGTCGGGCCGCGTCGGCGACTCGCGACGGCACGGCAGCCCCGCGGACTGGGAACAACCGGCCTGAGTTTGCGGCATTGCGGTCGCGAGTCAAGGCGGGCGAGGTCGACCCGGGAAGAATTCCCCGGTCGCGGCGACGCCGCCGGTCCGGTCAGTCGCGCGCCTCTCCCGCCGGTCCTGCGGTCAGCGCCAGATCCTTGATCGTGCGTCCGCGCAGGGCCTCGGCGACCGTCCTGTCCACCTCGTCCAGCACGGCGTCGACGGCGGCCTGCGGCGGCAGGAGATCGATGCCGGGCGGGGGAGGCTCGCCGCCCCGGCGGACGGCGTCGAGGACATCCTTGACCGAGGCCGCGTCGAAGGGGCGGGCGGGGAGGTAGACGGGCGGTTCGTCGGCGGTGCGGGCGAGCAGACCGCCCGCCTCCAGCGCCTGCACCACGCGGCCCAGCACTTCGCCGGGCGTGTTCAGCCGCTGCGTCAGCCGCTCCAGCGTCCAGGGCGCCTCCTGCCGGTAGTGGCTGGCGGCGATCGTGACGACCGCGAGCAGGGCCAGCCTTTCGGTCGTCCGACCGCCCGGCGCCAGCGGCCCGCGGGTCGGCCTGAGATGCTCGGGATGCTGATGATAGAAGGCGATGTTGCCGCCGATCAGCACGATCAGCCAGTTGAAGTAGAGCCAGATCAGGAACAGGATCAGGGTCGCGAACGCCGAATAGATCGCCGTGTAGCGGGTCGAGGTGGCGATGAACGAGGCGAACCCCCAGCCGGCGGTCACCCACAGGGCGCCCGCTACGGCGCCGCCGACCAGGGCCGACGCCAACCGGACCCGGGTGTTGGGCATGAACGCGTAGACGAAGGCGAATCCCCCGCCGACCAGGACGGCGGGCGCCAGGCGGCTCGCCGTGGCGACGAGGGAGCCGAACGGCTCGATGGCGGTCAGTCGCACGACGACGTCGGAGGCCATCAGCGTCGTGATGACGCCGACGCCGGCGAAGATCAGCACCGGACCGACCATCAGGACGCTGAGATAGTCGCTGAACCGGCGGGCGAAGGATCGGATCTCGCCGACCCGCCAGGTCTCGTTGAAGGCGGCCTCCACCTTCTGCATCAGCGACACGACGGTGAACAACAGAAGGCCGAGACCGAGGGCGCCGAGAATGCCGACGTTGATGTTGTCGACGAAGCCGATCACCTGTTCGGTGATCTCCTCGCCCTTCGCGCCGAGCGGCTCCAGCATCTGCTGCAACATCGGCTCGACCTGGTTGTGGACGCCGAACCCCTTCAGCACCGAGAAGCTGAGCGCCAGCAGCGGCACGAACGAGAGCAGCGTCGTGTAGACGAGACTGGTGGCGTGCAGGGTCAGGTTGCCGGTGGTGACGTCGCGGGCGACCGCGAACAGCACCCTGAGGACGGTGATCGGCCATGCCCGCCACCACGGCAGGGTCCGGGGGTCGACGTCCCAGAGTGCCGCGAGGGCGGTGCCTTCGAGGGGGGACTTGCGTGCCATCGCTGTCGCCGGGCCCGGTTCACGCGCGGCGGGATTGTCGCGCAGTTCACCCGAAGACGCCATAGCCGACGGCGAGCAGCACCAGGCCGAGCACGACGCGATAGACGACGAACGGGGTGAAGGTGGCGCGGCGCAGCCACGCCATCATCAGGGCGATGGCGACCAGCGCCGCGACCAGGGCGAGGCCGGCGACCAGCAACGCATCGCCGGTCAACTGGGCGTCCCCCGTCCGCCAGAGTTGCAGCCCCTTGAGCACCCCGGCGCCGAGGATGGTCGGCATCGACAGCAAAAGCGAGAAGCGGGCGGCGTCGGTGCGGTCGAAACCGAGCAGGCGTGCCGCCGTCATGGTGATCCCCGACCGGCTGGTGCCGGGGATCAACGCGAGGATCTGGCTCCCGCCGATCACCATCGCATCCGACAGCCTCAGGTGTTCGAGGCGGCGAACCGTCATGCCGAGGGCATCGGCGGCGTACAGCAACACCCCGAACACCAGCGTGGTCCAGCCGATGACGACGATGCTCCGGAAGCCCTGCGGATAGACGCGGTCGAGGACGAGGCCGGCGACGACCACCGGAATGGTGGCGGCGACGACGAGCAGCGCCAGTCGGGCGCCGGGATCCGATCGGCCGCGAACGAGGCGCAGCAGCCCGGCCAGCATCGCCCAGACGTCGCGCCGGAAGTAGATCAGCACCGCACCGAGGGTCCCGACATGGGTGGCGACGTCGATCAGCAGCCCCTGGTCCGCCCATCCGGCGACGAACGGCACCAGGATCAGGTGACCCGACGAGCTGATCGGCAGGAACTCGGTGATCCCCTGGACGAGGGCGAGAACGACGAGATGCAGGATCGACACGGCCGGATAGCCTATAGATGTTGTGGTCTAGGGAGGGCGTCGCCGGTTTACCTACGCCAACAAAGAATCGGTTGCCAGTGCTTTTTGACCTTGTATTTTGGGGCCGATGGCCCGATTTTCGGGCATGCGCCGAGCCGGGTGTCCGTCCTGGCGGTTTTTTAGGCGCACCGCACCGCCGGAGCACAGGGTCCCGACAGGGAGCCGGATAAGCCGAAAAGAGGCGCGGTGCCAGGGAAGAACGTTCAAGAGCCACCGTTTCCGGATGTGGGATGTGACAGATGAACGACCGTGCCTTGCCCGCCAGACAGGGGCTCTACGATCCCCGGAACGAGCATGACGCCTGCGGCATCGGCTTCGTCGCCAACATCAAGAACCGCAAGAGCCACGACATCATCGACAAGGGGTTGGAGATCCTCGCCAACCTGCGCCACCGTGGCGCCGTCGGCGCCGACGTGATGGCCGGTGACGGCTCCGGCCTTCTGATCCAGATGCCCGACCGGTTCGTGCGCGAGGAGGCGGCGGCGCTCGCCATCGAGCTGCCGGCGCCGGGCGCCTATGCGAGCGGGCTGGTGTTCCTGCCGCAGGAGGCCGAGACCCGGGCGAGCTGCATCGAAGCGTTCGAACGGGTGATCCCCGCGGAGGGGCAGATCCTGCTCGGCTGGCGCGACGTGCCGACCGACAACTCGGTGCTCGGCTACAGCGTCAAGCCGATCGAGCCGGTCATTCGGCAGATCTTCATCGGCCGGGGGCCCGACTGCAGGGACGTCGATGCGTTCGAACGCAAGCTGTTCGTCATCCGCAAGCAGGTGCACCACGCGATCTGGGACGTCGACCTGCCGGGCAAGGAGCATTTCTACGTCGTCACGCTGTCGTCGCGGACGATCGGCTACAAGGGGATGATCCTCGCTCAGAACCTCGCGACCTACTACGCCGACATCCGGGATCCGCGGATGGTCACCGCGCTGACGCTCGTCCACCAGCGGTTCTCGACCAACACCTTTCCCTCCTGGCGGCTGGCGCATCCGTTCCGCTATCTCTGCCACAACGGCGAGATCAACACCTTGCGCGGCAACATCAACTGGATGCTGGCGCGGCGCTTCAACATGAAGTCGGACCTGCTCGGCGAGGACTTGGCGAAGCTGTGGCCGCTGATCGGCGACGCGGTTTCCGACTCGGCGACGTTCGACAACTGTCTCGAGCTGTTGCTCGCCGGCGGCTACTCGCTGCCGCACGCGATGATGATGATGATTCCCGAGGCGTGGGACGACAACCCGCTGATGGATGCGGACCGGCGGGCATTCTACGAGTACCACGCGGCCCTGATGGAGCCGTGGGACGGGCCGGCGGCGGTGGCGTTCACCGACGGTCGCCAGATCGGCGCGACGCTGGACCGCAACGGCCTCAGGCCGGCCCGCTACGTGATCACCGACGACGACCTGGTGGTGATGGCCTCCGAGGTCGGCGTGCTCGACATCCCGGAGGAGAAGATCGTCAAGAAGTGGCGGCTGCAGCCGGGCAAGATGCTGCTGATCGATCTCGAGCAGGGCCGGATCATCGACGATGCGGAACTGAAGCGGGATCTGTCGACGGCGTTTCCCTACCAGCAGTGGCTGGATGCGACCCAGACCAAGGTCGAGGCCCTGCCGGTCGAGATCGGCCCGATGGCGCCCGACCGCAAGACGCTGCTCGATCGCCAGCAGGCGTTCGGCTACACCCAGGAGGACATCAAGTTCTTCCTCAAGCCGATGGCGTCGACCGGCCAGGAGCCGGTCGGCTCGATGGGCCGCGACACCCCGATCGCCGTGCTGTCGGACCGGCCGAAGCTGCTCTACGACTATTTCAAGCAGTGCTTCGCCCAGGTGACCAACCCGCCGATCGATTCGATCCGCGAGGAGCTGGTGATGTCGCTGGTGTCGCTGATCGGGCCGCGGCCGAATCTGCTCGCCCCCGAGGGGGCGGCCGGGATGCGGCGGCTGGAGGTGCACCAGCCGATCCTGTCGAACACCGATCTCGAGAAGATCCGGCGGATCGAGAACCACCTCGACCGGGCGTTCCGGACCTACACGCTCGATTGCTGCTATCCGGCGAGCGAAGGGGCCCTTGGCATGCGTCACGCCTTGGAGCGCATCTTCAGGCTGGCGCGCGAGGTGGTGAAAGCGGACTACAACATCATCATCCTGTCCGACCGGCAGATCTCGGCCGACAGGATCGCCATCCCGGCGCTGCTGGCGACCGCCGGGGTCCACCATCACCTGATCCGCGAGGGCCTGCGCACCGAGGTCGGCCTGGTGGTCGAGACCGGCGAGGCGCGGCTGGTGCACGACTTCTGCCTGCTCGCCGGCTACGGCGCCGAGGCGATCAACCCCTACCTCGCGTTCGACACCATCTCCAGCCTGCGCGGGGAGCTCGGCGAGGGCATCTCCGAGGAGGAGGCGCACAAGCGCTACGTCAAGGCGGCGTGCAAGGCGATGCTCAAGGTGATGGCGAAGATGGGCATCTCCTCCTACCAGTCCTACTGCGGCGCCCAGATCTTCGATGCCGTCGGCCTGTCCCAGGCGTTCGTCGACAAGTTCTTCACCGGCACCCACACCGCGATCGAAGGCGTCGGCCTCGCCGAGATCGCCGAGGAAACGGTGCGCCGGCACAGCGCCGCCTTCGGGGATTCGCCGATCCTGCGCGATGCCCTCGACGTCGGCGGCGAGGTCGCCTTCCGGCTGCGCGGCGAGGAGCACGTGTGGACGCCGGAGACGGTCGGACTGCTGCAGCACGCGGTGCGCTCCGGCGACTACCGGAAGTTCAAGGCGTTCTCCGCCAGGATCAACGCCCAGGACGCCAAGCTCAAGAACCTGCGCGGCCTGTTCGAACTGAAGCAGGCGGAGCCGCCGCTGCCCCTCGACGAGGTCGAGCCGGCCTCCGAGATCGTCAAGCGGTTCGCCACCGGCGCGATGTCGTTCGGCTCGATCTCCTGGGAGGCGCACACCACCCTCGCGATCGCCATGAACCGCATCGGCGGCAAGTCCAACACCGGCGAAGGGGGCGAGGAGGCGGAGCGCTACAAGCCGCTGCCCAACGGCGATTCGATGCGCTCGGCGATCAAGCAGGTCGCCTCGGGCCGGTTCGGCGTCACCTCCGAGTATCTGGTCAACGCCACCGACATCCAGATCAAGATGGCGCAGGGGGCGAAGCCGGGGGAAGGGGGCCAGCTGCCGGGCCACAAGGTCGACGCGTGGATCGCCCGGGTGCGCCATTCGACACCCGGGGTGGGGCTGATCTCGCCGCCGCCGCACCACGACATCTACTCGATCGAGGACCTGGCGCAGCTGATCCACGACCTCAAGAACGCCAACCCGGAGGCCCGGATCAGCGTCAAGCTGGTCTCCGAGATCGGCGTCGGCACGGTGGCGGCGGGGGTCGCCAAGGCCCATGCCGACCACGTCACCATCTCCGGCTTCGAGGGTGGCACCGGCGCGAGCCCGCTGACCTCGATCCACCATGCCGGCTCGCCGTGGGAGATCGGCATCGCCGAGACCCACCAGACGCTGGTGCTGAACGACCTGCGCGGGCGGATCGCGGTGCAGGTCGACGGCGGCCTGCGGACCGGCCGCGACGTGGTGGTTGCGGCGTTGCTGGGCGCCGACGAGTTCGGCTTCGCGACCGCGGCGCTGATCTCCGAAGGCTGCATCATGATGCGCAAGTGCCATCTCAACACCTGCCCGGTGGGGGTGGCGACCCAGGATCCGGAGCTGCGCAAGCGGTTCACCGGTCAGCCGGAGCACGTGGTCAACTACATGCTGTTCGTCGCCGAGGAGGTGCGCGAGCTGATGGCGGCGCTGGGGTTCCGCACCATCGACGAGATGATCGGGCGCAGCGATCGCCTCGACACGGTGGCGGCGATCGACCACTGGAAGGCCAAGGGGCTCGATTTCTCGCGGCTGTTCCATCAGGTGGACGCCGGCCCGCACGTCGCCCGCTACAACTGCGAGCGTCAGGACCACGGCCTCGACGGCGCCCTCGACCACATGCTGATCGAGCGCGCCCGGCCGGCGCTGGAGGCGCGCAAGCCGGTCCGCATCGAGACCCCGATCCGCAACGGCAATCGCACCGTCGGCGCCATGCTCTCGGGCCAGGTGGCGCTCCGCTACGGTTACGAGGGCCTGCCGGACGACACCATCGTCGTCAAGTGCGTCGGCACCGCCGGGCAGAGCTTCGGCGCCTTCCTCGCCCGCGGCATCACCCTCGAGCTGGAGGGCGACGCCAACGACTATGTCGCCAAGGGACTGTCGGGCGGGCGGATGATCGTCTATCCGTCGCGGCGGAGCCCGATCGACCCCAGCCGCAACATCATCATCGGCAACACCGTGTTGTACGGGGCGATCAGCGGCGAGTGCTACTTCCGCGGCATGGCGGGGGAGCGCTTCGCGGTCCGCAATTCCGGCGTCAACGCGGTGGTCGAAGGGGTCGGCGATCACGGCTGCGAGTACATGACCGGCGGTTGCGTGGTCGTGCTCGGCGATACCGGGCGCAACTTCGCGGCCGGCATGAGCGGCGGCGTCGCCTATGTCCTCGACGAGGACGGCACGTTCGAGCGGCGCTGCAATCTGGCGATGGTGGACCTGGAACCGATCGCCGAGGAGGATGCCACGCTTGAGATCCTCGGCCACCAGGGCGGCGATCTGGAGACCCACGGGCGGGTCGACGTCATGCGTGACATGACCCGCTTCGATTCCCAGCGGCTGCATGGACTGATCCGCAACCACGCGCGCTATACCGGCAGCCGGCGGGCGGCGCGGGTCCTCGACAACTGGAACGACTACCTGCCGAAGTTCGTCAAGGTGATGCCGGTCGACTACCGCAAGGCGCTGCAGCAGATGCAGGCGCGGTCGCGGCCGACGGAACGGAACGGCATCAGCGTCGCGGTGGGGTACTAGGCGATGGGCAAGCCGACGGGATTCATGGAGATCACCCGGCGAGAGCGGCGGTACGCGCCGGTCGGCGAGCGGGTTCGCCACTGGCGGGAATTCGTCGAGCCGCTGAAGGACGAGGAGCTCGCCCGCCAGGGCGCCCGCTGCATGGACTGCGGCATCCCCTACTGCCACGAGGGCTGTCCGGTCAACAACATCATCCCCGACTGGAACGACCTGGTCTACACCGGCAACTGGCGGGAGGCGTTGGACGTCCTCCACTCCACCAACAACTTCCCGGAGTTCACCGGGCGGATCTGCCCGGCGCCGTGCGAGGCGGCCTGCACGCTGAACATCATCGACCAGCCGGTGACCATCAAGTCGATCGAGTGCGCGATCATCGACAAGGGCTGGGAGAACGGCTGGGTGATGCCGGAGATCCCCACCCACCGGACCGGCAAGCGGGTCGCCGTCGTCGGCTCGGGGCCGGCCGGTCTCGCCTGCGCCCAGCAGCTGGCGCGGGCCGGCCATATGGTCGTCGTCTACGAGAAGCAGGACCGGATCGGCGGCCTGCTGCGCTACGGCATCCCCGACTTCAAGATGGAGAAGCATCTGATCGACCGGCGAATGGCACAGATGCAGGCAGAAGGCGTCGAGTTTCGCCCCAACAGCCATGTCGGCGTCGACGTCGACGCGCTGCACATCCTGGATCGGTTCGACGCCATGGTGCTGGCCGGCGGTGCCGAGCAGCCGCGGGATCTGCCGGTGCCGGGGCGCGATCTCGACGGCGTCCATTTCGCCATGGACTTCCTCACCCAGCAGAACGCGCGGGTCGCCGGCCGCAACGCCGAGCCGGAGCATCCGATCCTGGCGACGGGACGCGACGTGGTGGTGATCGGCGGCGGCGACACCGGTTCCGACTGCGTCGGGACCTCGGTGCGGCAGGGCGCCAAGTCGGTGACCCAGCTGGAGATCCTGATGCGGCCGCCGGAACGGGAGGACAAGGCGCTGACCTGGCCGAACTGGCCGATGAAGATGCGCAGCTCGACCTCCCACGAGGAGGGCTGCCGGCGGGACTGGGCGGTCTCGACGCGCCGCTTCCTCGGCAACGGGCGGGTCGAGCGGCTCGAGTTGGGGCGCGTCGATTGGGAGAGGGCCGACAACGGCGCGTCGCGGCCGAAGGAGATCGAGGGCAGCACGTTCACCATCGACGCCGACCTGGTGCTGCTGGCGATGGGCTTCGTCCATCCGGTTCACGACGGACTGATCAGGGACCTCGGGGTCGACCTCGACGGTCGCGGCAACGTCAAGGCCGACACCGAGGCCGAGCCGGGCGCCTATCAGACCAGCATTCCCAAGCTGTTCGCCGCCGGCGACATGCGGCGCGGCCAGTCGCTGGTGGTGTGGGCGATCCGCGAAGGGCGCCAGTGCGCCCGGTCGGTCGACCACTTCCTGATGGGACGGACCGACCTGCCGCGATAACGACGGATCGGCGAGCGATCGATTGGCGAGGAACGGGCGATGATCGTGTTCAATCTCCGGTGCGACCGGGGTCACACCTTCGAGGAATGGTTCGCGAGCGGCGCCGACTACGAGAACAAGGCGGCCGCGCACGAGGTGGTCTGCCCCGACTGCGGCGACACCCATGTCGTCAAGGCGCTGTCGGCACCGCGCATCAACGCCGGGGCGGCGGCGCCGGCGGCGGCGACCCCGTGCGGCCTGCCGGCCTGCGCCGGCGGGACGTGCGCGATGATGGACCCGTCGTAGACCCCCGTACCCGGCGCGAACGGGAGGGGGCGTCGTGGCGGTGTGGCTGTTCCTGGGCGGCCTCAACGGCCTCGTCGCGGTCGCCGCCGGCGCCTACGGCTGGCATGCCCTCGCCGGCGACGACGGTGCCCGCACGATGTTCGCCATCGGTGCCGGGTATCAGATGGCGCACGCGTTGGCGCTGCTGGCGGTGGCGTGGCTGGTAACCATCCTGCAGGGGCGGGCGCGAATCGCCGCCCATTGCGCAGGGGCAGCCTTCACCCTCGGCGCCCTTCTGTTCTCCGGCAGCCTCTACTGGTTCGGGCTCGCCGCGGTCGTTCCGGTCGCCGGCGCGGCCCCGGTCGGCGGCTTCCTGATGATGGCCGGCTGGCTGACCCTGATGGGA
>JBHJOP010000094.1:0-49546 GCA_050329575.1 Rhodospirillales bacterium
AGCCGCATCCACCGCCGCAGGCCGCCAGGCCAGCCGATGCCGATGCGCACCGCGCGCGCCAATGCGAAGACATCCGCGGTGCGCGCCCATGTCGAGCATCCCTTCGCCCACCAGAAGGGCCCGATGCGCTTGGTGATCCGCACCATCGGTCTCGCGCGCGCCACCGCCACCGTGACGCTCGCCGACATGGCCTACACCATGAAGCGATGGTGCTGGCTCGACGGCCGGACTCTGCCCGCACGACGCCGAAACGACCCGAAGGCTGGGGGCCCGACCCGATGAAAACGGCGTACCCGCCCCTCCTGCGACACCGGCGCGCCGTCAACGCCAGCCGACAGGCCCAAATCAGCAGAGAGCGCGGTTATCGGAGGTGTCCAACCGATTTCCGTGCTCCGATAGACGATTTGCGAGGCCGCGGTGGCGGCTGATCGCTACTGCCGCTCGTCGGTGAGATCGATCCGGCGCTCGACACGCTCCAGCCGGGCGTTCAGTTCGGCCTGACTGGTGTAAAGATTGGCGACGTCGGTCTGGATGGCCAACATGTGGCCGCGGATCGCCCGCAGTTCGGCCTTCATTTCATTCTGCCCCGCCTTCAGGTCGGCGGCGTCGCCATGAAGCTTCTTCAGGACCTCGTACAACAGCTCGTTGGTAACCTCGACCATGGCGGCATCATCCTCGGCTGCGGTCGCCAGCATAGCATGGATGTCGTTCGGTGGCGTGCGTCGCTTTTTGCCAGCCGGGAGATTCGCCGAATTGAACGATCCGGGCGGCGACGGTATCGTCGATCGACGGCCGCCGGAACCGGAGGGAACGGGTGCGGATTCTGCTTTTAACCCACGCGTTCAACAGCCTGGCGCAGCGGCTGTTTGTCGTCCTTGCTGAGCGCGGGCATGAGGTCAGCGTCGAATTCGACATCGACGACCGGGTGACCGCGGAGGCGGTGGCGCTGTTCCGGCCCGATGTCGTCGTCGCCCCGTTCCTCAAGCGGGCGATCCCGGAGAGCGTCTGGCGGACGGTCGTCTGCCTAGTCGTCCATCCCGGGATCGCCGGCGACCGCGGGCCGTCGGCGCTCGACTGGGCGATCCTCGAGGGCGAGGCCGAATGGGGGGTGACGGTGTTGCAGGCGGAGGCGGAACTCGACGCCGGTCCGGTCTGGCAGTCGCAGCCGTTTCCGATGCGCGAGGCGGCCAAGGGCAGCCTCTACCGCAACGAGGTCGCGGAGGCGGCCGAGCGGGCGGTGCTCTCCGCCGTCGAGGCGTTCGGCCGCGGCGATGGCCGGCCGCAGCGGCTCGACGCCAGCGACCCGTCGGTCCGCGGCCGGGCGCGGCCGGCGATGCGCCAGGCCGACCGGACGATCGACTGGCGCACCGACGACACCCGAACCGTGCTCCGCAAGATCTGCTCGGGCGACGGCCGGCCGGGCGTGCGCGACGAGATCCTCGGACTTCCCGTCTGGTTGTTCGACGCCCATTCCGACGATCGGCTGACCGGCCCCCCGGGGGCGATCATCGGTCGGCGCGAGACCGCCGTCTGCCGGGCGACCGTCGACGGCGCGGTGTGGATCGGACAGCTGCGCCGCCGCGATCCCGCCGCCGTCACCCTCAAGCTGCCGGCGGCGATGGTGCTGGGCGAGCGGCTGGCGGCGGTGCCGCGCCTGCCCGCCCACGACGGCACCACCTGGCGCGAGCTCCGCTACGAGGAGGCGGACGGGGTCGGCGTCCTGCACTTCCCGTTCTACAACGGCGCCATGAGCACCGGGCAGTGCGAGCGGCTGCGCGCGGCGTATCGGCAGGCGCGGCGGCGGGACAACCGGGTGATCGTGCTGGCCGGCGGGCCCGACTTCTGGTCGAACGGCATGCATCTCGGCGTCATCGAGGCCGCAGACAGTCCGGCCGACGAGTCGTGGCACACCATCAACGCCATCGACGATCTGGTCCGCGACATCATCACCACCGACGACCGCCTGGTCATCGCCGCCCTGCAGGGCAACGCCGGCGCCGGCGGGGTGTTTCTGGCGTTGGCCGCCGACCGGGTGCTGGCGCGCACCGGCATCGTCCTCAACCCCCACTACAAGAACATGGGCAACCTCTACGGCTCCGAGTACTGGACCTATCTGTTGCCGCGCCGCGCCGGCGCCGACCGGGCGGCGGCGGTCAGCGAGGCCCGGCTGCCGATCGGGGTCGCCGAGGCGCGGCGGCTGGGGTTGATCGACGATCATTGGGCGGGCGACGTCCCGGCGTTCCGGCACGCGGTTCTCGACATCGCCCGCACCCTCGCCCGCGATGCGGCACTGCCGGCGCTGCTCCGCGACAAGCGTGCCCGGCGAGCCGACGACGAGTCGGTAAAACCCCTCGACGCCTACCGCGCCGCGGAGCTGGAGCGGATGCGGATGAACTTCTACGGCTTCGATCCCAGCTACCACGTCGCCCGCCACAACTTCATTCATGCGGTGCCGAAGTCGCGCACCCCGCCGACCATCGCCCGCCATCGCCGCGGCAGCGGGGTGCGGCGGAGCAGGGCGGCGTCGTGAGGGGGTTCAGGCGGCGGCTGAGCCTCGGGCTGCCGACGGTGCTCGGGCTGGCCGGACGCGGCTTCTTCATCCCCTACCGCTACGCCGGCGCGGATCCGGGTCCCCGGCGCCGCCCGCCCTATGCGGCGATCGCGGCGATGATGGCAACCCGCGAAGATGCGTTCCGCGACCTGCTCGCCGTCGTCGACGGCTACGCCGACGATCTGCTGGCGATCGGCGCCGCCCCGCCGCCGGCTCCGCGCTGGCGACAGGACTGGTTTCCGCGGCTCGACGCCGCCTGCGCCTACGCCCTGCTGCGGCAACGGCGGCCGGGTCGCCTGGTCGAGGTCGGCGCCGGCCACTCCACCCGCTTCTTCGCCCGCGCCGTCGCCGACGGCGGCCACGCCACCCGCATCGTCGTCATCGATCCGGCGCCGCGCGCCGACCTCGGCGGGCTCGCGATCGAGATCCTGCGGGGAACGCTGCAGCGGGTGGGCGAGGCGCCGTTCGCCGCTCTCGCCGCCGGTGACGTGCTCAGCATCGACTCGAGCCACATCCTGATGCCGGGAACCGACGTCGATACGCTGCTCAACCGGGTGCTGCCGGCGCTGCCGTCGGGCGTGCTGGTGCAGGTCCACGACGTGTTCCTGCCCGACGACTATCCGCCCACCTGGAGCTGGCGCGGCTACAACGAGCAGCTCGCGGTGGCGCCGCTGCTGCTCGGCGGCGGCTGGCGCCCCCTGTGGTCCAGCCGCTACGTGACGACCCGCATGACCGCCGCCCTAGACGGCACCGTCGTCGCCCACCTGCCGCTGGCGCCGAACGCCTTCGAGGCCAGCCTGTGGATTGAAAAGGTGTGAGCCGCCGTCGCTCAGTCGTTCGGAATCTGTCGCCGGTACCCCTCCGGCAGGAAGAACAGGTAGTCGAACGCCGACTTCTCGGCGTGACAGGCGTGGCAGAAGTCGAGGCGTTCGGCGGTCTCGGTCGTCGTGTCGCCGAACACGCTGCCATCCGGCATGATCATCGCGTAGCGCCAGTCGCCGGTCGCCGGGTTGGCGCCCTGCGCCAGCTTCTCCATGATGAACAGGGCGCCCGCGAACAGGGCCCGATCGCCGGTGTAGGTGAAGCTGTCCTTGGCCAGCACGGCGCCGGGCGGCATGCTCATCCCCTCCTTCGGGTCGCCATAGCCCGCCCGCGCCGCGATGGCGTTGGCGTAGTTGTTGACGTAGCGGTTGCCGTGGGTCTGCGAACGATAGGGGGCATCGTTGTAGCGGGCCCACCTCCGGTAGGTGCGTGCCGTCTCATCCCCGGAGCCCGCGTAACCGCGGGCCATGAAATCGGCGATGCCGTCGTAGACCGTGGTCGCATCCGCCTTGCTGAGATCCCCCGGCCGTTCGAGAGCGAAGTGCCCTTGCGGGTGCAGCGGATCGATCTCCGGGGTGTCCGCCCCGGTCCGCGGCGCCATGAGGGCGCCGCCGGCCGTAGCGGCCGCGACCATGCCGGCCACCAGGGTGAACCGTGCCGGGGTGCGCACCATCACCATCACCTCCTTGCCGGCCATGCATCGAGCGACGTCGCCGCGATCGGAGATGATAGGGGATCGCCCGCGCAAACGGCCACCCCAAAAAAGCGCATTTCACCGATAGTTGAACGCCCGGGACGAGCGCGGGCGTGACCGCCCCACGTGGACACCGGTGCGCAGGGGCGCGGCCCTCGCCCCGGCGCCCGGCTCAGCGGTCGTCCGGCTCCGATTTCGGCGAGCTCGGGGAAGCGAACAGGTTGCCGGCGCGCGCCACCGAGGCCATGTACTCGAGGACCTCCTTCTCGGCCCTGAGCCAGTCGTCAAGCGCGCCGTCGCAGTGACGGCCGGTCGCCTCCCACAGGAAATAGGCCGTCTCGCGGATCCGCTCGAGATAGGCCGCCGCCGACGCCGTAGCGTACTGCTGCGCCATCGCCCGCGCATCCTCGGTGCTCGGCGTCGCCACCCCCGACGCGGCCCGCATCATCGTCAGCACGTGCCGTTCCGCGGAGAGCCAGAAATCGAGGGCGAGGCCGTATTGCCGGCCGGCGGACTCCCACATGCAGTGGGCGAGGTCGCGGATCCGGTCGGTGGGCACCGTGGCCGGCAGCGGCGGGTCGATCCTCGGCGGCGGCACGTCCTGCTGGATGCTGATGCCGGCGATCCGGGTGGTCGCGTCCATCACCTCCAGGACCATCTGTTCGGCGATCAGCCAGAAGTCGACGGCGAAATCGAGACGTGCCTCGGCGGACTGCTTCAGCGGATCCGCCAACCGGTTGATTTGGTCCCGCGTTTCCTGCTTCATGGCTGCGCCATCCGGTCACTGGTTCTCCCATTCCCACATTACTCCCAGTCGTGCGCGATCGCACCGACAAAAATCAATGGCCGAGGAGCCAGCCATACCCCGTTTGGGTTCGGCCGCTGGGCGGCCTCCCGCGGAGGGTCGCAGTCGCATCGGGTCGCAGTCGCATCGGGCCGCACCCGCATCGGCACCTCGCTTGCCTCGTGCCGAGGTTTCGGCTATCGGGCGCGGTGGAGGGACCCGATGGCGCAACTGAAGCTCGGAATTCCGAAGGGCAGTCTCGAGGCCTCGACCATCGAGCTGTTCGCCCAGGCCGGCTGGACGATCACCTCGCGCTCGCGGAACTACTTCCCCGCGATCGACGATCCGGAGATCGCCTGCGCCCTGGTCCGCTCCCAGGAGATGGGGCCGTACGTCGCCGCCGGAACCCTCGACGCCGGCCTGACCGGCATCGACTGGGTGCTGGAGACCGAGGCCGACGTGGAGGTGGTCGACGAACTCGTGTACTCCAAGGCCAGCGACCAGCCGGCGCGGTGGGTGCTGGTGGTCGACCGGGACTCGGCCGCGCAATGCATCGAGGACCTGCGCGGCAAGAGGATCGCGACCGAGCTGGTGGGGTTCACCCGCCGGTATCTGGCCGAGCGCGGGATCGAGGCCGACGTGCAGTTCTCGTGGGGCGCCACCGAGGCCAAGGTCGTCGAGGGGATGGCCGACGCCGCGGTGGAGATCACCGAGACCGGCGGCACCATCCGTGCCCACGGGCTGCGCATCGTCTGCGAGCTGCTCCGCACCCACACGGTGCTGATCGCCAACCGCCGGGCGCTGGCCGACCCCTGGCGGAAGGCCAAGATCGATCAGTTGGCGATGCTGCTCTCGGCGGCGCTCGCCGGGCGCAACAAGGTGCTGCTCAAGATGAACGTGCCGGCCGACCGCATCGACGCGGTGACCGCGCTGCTCCCCAGTCTGCACGCGCCGACCGTCAACCGGCTGACCGACCCCGCGTGGCTGGCGGTGGAGACGGTGGTCGACCGCCCCCGGGTGCGGACCCTGATCCCGCGCCTGAAGGCAGCCGGTGCCGAGGGCATCCTGGAAGCGCAGATCACCAAGCTGTGCTGACCGCCGCCGCGCCGACATCTGCGGCCTCGCGGGACGGTTGCGCCCGTGCTAAAAGCGCCCGATACCCCCCGGTGCCACCCGAGGCTGCGGAGACGGTCATGGTCAAGGTCTATTCCATCGACGGCGTCACGCCCGTCGTCCATCCCAGCGCCTTCGTCCATCCGCGGGCGGTGCTGATCGGTGATGTGGTCGTCGGCCCGCGCGCCTACGTTGCGCCGGGGGCCTCGCTGCGCGGCGACATCGGCCGGATCCGGGTCGGCGCGGGCGCCAACATCCAGGACAGCTGCCTGATGCACTGCTTCCCCGGCGCCGAATGCGTCGTCGAGGACTGGGGACATATCGGTCACGGCGTGGTCATGCACGGCGCCGTCGTCCGCAGCAACGCCCTGATCGGCATGAACTCGGTGCTGATGGATGGCTGCGTGGTCGGCGAATCCGCGTTCGTCGCCGCGATGTCGTTCGTTCCGGCGGGCTACCAGGTGCCGCCGCGGACATTGGCGGCGGGCGTTCCGGTCAGGATCCGTCGCGAGCTCAAGAACGACGAGATCGCCTGGAAGCGGCGCGGCACCGAGGAATATCACCGCATCGCCGAACGCAGCCTCGCCACCCTGCAGGAGGTCGAGGCCCTGTCCGAGATCGAGCCCGGCCGGCCGAGCCTGCCGGTGTCGCCCCACCAGCCGCTGCACATGCTGCCCGGGCGCTCCCGATGACGACGGCCGGGCTTCGGCGTCAACGGCCGGCGGTGAGGCAGCTGAACAGGTCGGGCGGAGCGGCGAGCCGTCGGCCGCTCCGCAGCAACGCCGTGAACTCCTCGGACGGCAGCGCCGGGCTGAAGTAATAGCCCTGCATCATCTCGCAGCCCCGATCGCGAAGGAACTGCAACTGTTCCTCCTCCTCGACGCCCTCGGCGATCACCGTGAGGTTGAGCTTGTGGGCCATGGCGATGATCACATCGGCGATCGCCGCGGCGTCGGGGTTGCGGGTCACATCCTGGACGAAGGTCCGGTCGATCTTCAGCGTGCTGAGCGGCAGCCGGCGCAGGTAGCCGAGCGACGAGTAGCCGGTCCCGAAGTCGTCCACCGAGATGGCGATCCCCATGCTGCTGAGCCGCCGTAGGGTCTCGGTGTTCTCGTCGATGTCGGCGAGGAAGCCGCTCTCGGTGATCTCGATGCCGAGGCTGGAAGGCGACAGACCGCTACCCGAAAGGGCCGAGAACACGGCGCCGACGAGGCGTCCGCGCTGGAGCTGGCGGCTGGAGACGTTGACGGCGACCCGCAGCGGGCCGAACCCCATGTCCCGCCACGCCCGGTTCTGGCGACACGCCTGGTGGAGGACCCACTCGCCGATCGGCTCGATCAGCCCGCTGTCCTCGGCGAGCCCGATGAAGCGGTCGGGCGGAACCATGCCGTGCTTCGGATGCCGCCAGCGCAGCAACGACTCGGCACCGACCACCATGCCGGAGCGCAGGTCGAGCACCGGCTGGTAATGGAGCTCGAGCTCGTCTCGCTGCAGCGCGTGCCGCAGATCCCGGCCGAGATTGATGTAAGTCACCGCCTTGGCGTTCATGCCGGGCGCGAAGAACTGATAGGTGTTGCCGCCGAGTTCCTTGGCGCGTTGCATCGCGGTGTCGGCGTTCTTGAGCAGGCTGTACTCGTCCTGCCCGTCGTCCGGGAAAACGGCGATGCCGATGCTGGCCTGGACGAACACCTCCTGTTCGCCGATGCGCAACGGTTCGGCGAGGGTGGCGAGGATGTCCGGCACGATCGCCGCCGCGTGGTAGCGATCGCCGCCCTCGGTGATGACCACGGCGAACTCGTCGCTGGCCAGCCGTGCCAGCGTGTCGGAGGGACCGATGAACCGCGACAGCCGGGTGGCGACCTGACGAAGGACCTCGTCGCCGCCCTCCGGGCCGAGCCCCTCGTTGACGAACTTGAAGCCGTCGAGGTCGATGAACATCAGCGTCAGCGACCAGCCGTCGCGGCGCGCGCGTGCGAGGGCCCGCGGCAACCGGTCGAAGAACAGGCTGCGGTTGGGCAGATCGGTGAGCGGGTCGTGGCTGGCCTGATGCCGCAACCGCTCCTCGTAGAAGCGTCGCGTGGTCAGATCCTCGCTCACCGAAACGAAGTGGGTGACCGCCCCCGACGGCGAGCGGATCGGCGAGATGGTCTGGGCGACCCAGAACGTCTGCCCGTCCTTCTTGCGGTTGCAGATCTCGCCGCGCCATTCCCGTCCCGCTTTGATGCCCTTCCACATTGTCTGGTAGTCGGCGTCCGACATCTGTCCCGATTTCAGCATTGCCGGCGTCTCTCCGATCACCTCCTCCGGCGCGTAGCCGGTGGTCTGAACGAACTTGGGGTTGACGTACTCGACGGTGCCCTCGGTGTCGGTGATCACCACCAGGGCGGGGCTCTGCTCGACCGCCTGCGAGAGCTTGCGGATCGTCTCGTCCGCCTGGTAGCGGCGGGTGATGTCGCGCACCACCGAGAGGACGCAGCGCTCGCCGTTGAGTTCGACCACCTTCGCCGACACCGATCCGACGCGGACGCCGCCGTCGCGGATGCGGAACCTCGCCTCCAGATCGCGACATTCGCCGTGCACGAGGAGGCTGCGGATCAGTTTCGTCGCCGCGGTCCGTGACTCCCACAGCCTGAGCGGGCGGATCGGTCTGCCGACGATGTCGTCGCGCCCGTAGCCGCTGAGCTGGATGAAGCCCTGGTTGACCTCCAGCACCACCCCGTCGTCGATGCGGGTGATCGCGATCGCGTCCGGGCTGGTATGGAACGCGGTCGCGAACCGGGTCTCGCTGGCGCGCAAGGTCTGTTCGACGCATTGCCGCTGGATCGCGCCGCCGATGATCCCGGCCGCCGCCCTGACCGCGCCGATCTCGGCCTCCACCCACGGAACGGTGTCGTCGAGCCTGTCGAAGCGGAGGAACCCCCACCACGCATCACCGGCGAAGATCGGCACGACCAGCATCAGCCGCACCCCCTCGCCGGCCAGGAACCAGCGCTGGCCCTGCGGCAGCGCGTCCGCCGCCGCGGCGATCACCTCGCCGTCGCGCAGGCGCCGCTCCCAGTCGCTGAATCCGAACGCCCGCAGCGGGATGTCGCGCGAACCGGCGGCGACGGCGGCGGGGACGCGTTCGGACTGCCAATGGTACCGGCTGCAGGCGAGCGCTTCGCCGCTCGCCGTTTCGGTGGCCTCGAAGATGTGGGCGTGATCGGCGCCGGACGACTCCCCCAGCAGGGCGATCAGTGCCGGCATCTCCCGGCGCCAATCGGCGGCGGCGACGAGGACCGTGGCGGCGCGGCTCACCGCCTCCAGTACCGCGTCGCGACGGCTGAGCGCCCGCGCGGCCTCGCGGCGAACGGTGGTGTCCTCGGCGGTGCCGCGGAATCCCTTGAAGGCTCCGGTCTCCTCGCAGAACACCGGCAGGCCGCTGATCAGGAAGTGGCGACGATCCCCGGAGCGCGACACGATCTCGACGGGAACGTTCCGGAACGGACAGCGGCGGCCGAGCTCCGGAAAGCCGCCGCCGTGGTCGGCAGGGCCGGCGACCTCGGTCAGCCGGCGCCGCCGCAGTTCGGCCGGATGATAGCCCAGGACCTCGAACACCCGGTCGGAGACGAAGGTGAACCGGAGATCGGCATCGACCTCCCAGACCCAGTCGGAAACCAGGCGGGTCAGGTCGTGGAGGCGTCGCCGCAGCTCGGCGTGTTCGTCGACCGCGCGCGAACCGGGCGGCGCCGCGAGCGGACGGGCGTCGTCGATGTCGCGCCAGACATCAAGCATTTGTTGCGGCCCCGTTCTTCAGATCCTCGATGGCCCTCTGGTAGTCGGGATTGCGCTGCCACCGGCGGACGATCCGGATCGCCGCCTCGGGCGGCGTCGCGTCGTAGAGGGCGAGTACCGCCTCGATGTCGCCCCCGGCCTCGCCGCCGTGTCGCGGCCGCGCCCTGCGACTGAGGGTCAACAGGGTCGAGACCGTCTCGCGATCGATCCCGTGGGCGATGCAGGCGATCGCCAACCCTTCGCCGCCGCTTTCGAACAGAAGTCGCATGACCAGGTTGCGGCACAGCCCGGTCTTGCGACCGAGCATCGCGGCGAACAGGTTGATCTCTCCCTGCCGCATCGCGTCGACCAGCATCGCCGGCGTGATCTTGCCGGTCTCGGCCAGACCCTCGGCGAGTGCATCGGATCCGGGCCGCACCGGTGCCGCGGTACGGTCGATCTGCTCGAACGCCGTCTTCTCGAGGAGCTCGTCGATGGTGTCCCGGTCGTAATCGAAATGGCCGAGGATGAACTCGCGCAGGGCCGCGGACACCCACAGATACATGCGCTTGGCGAGATCGGCGCCGAGCTCGCTGCGGCGCAGGATCGGCTCGCGGAAGCTGTCGTAGCGCTTCGACTCGTCGACCAGGTATTCGAGGGTGGCCCGGCCGAGTTTCGCGTTCTGGTTGTTGAGCAGCGTCTCGATGACGCTTGGCTCGCCGGTCTCGACCAGCGCGGAGCTGACCGGTTCGCTGACCGAATAGCGGTTGGCGACGGCCAGCTGGTGTTCGAGGGTGCGGTGGCGGACGACCTCGATCAGATCCTGATCGTGCAGCACCCGGCTTCGGGTCAGCACCGGGTAGGCGACCTCGACGGCGTCGTTGGCCAGCAGCTTGATCAGCGCCCGCGGCGCGTCGACGGAATCGGCGAGGCGATCGCTCAGTGCCACCCGGACCGACATCTCGACGTCGACGATCACCTTGTGGAGGATGTCGTACATCAGCGACCGCTCGCGGTCGGTGAGCACCTCGCCGCGATCACCGAAGACGTCGGCGACGGTCGAGGCGAGCAGCGAGCGCCCTTCCGCCGTCTTGCGGTGGGCGAGTTCCAACAGGTGCTGGGCGTCTAGTGCGGACATCGGCCCGTTGGCCACCCCACCGAACAGGTCTGCGAACCGGGGAGAGAGCACCCCTCGCCCGGGGCTTCTACAACCTGATTATGCTTTTGATCTGGTTTACACAATCATAACGTTTATGCCGCAAGATGTCGTGGTCAACGGCCAATCTCCCATGACATCTCGCGTTTATTGATGAATCGTCAATCATCCCTCGCGGGAAGGTTGCGGCCTGTTGCTAGTCATGAGAGCATGTGGTAGAAATCATCTCGTGATGGTACGCGGGTGCCCGCGAATCCCGTTTTGCGAATGCCCCTTTTGGGGTATTCTCGACGGCGGCGGCAGACCGCGAACGCCGCGCGAGAACCGTTTCCGCCGGGCGAACAAGACCCGCAACCATGCGGAACGGGAGGAGATGCGAGGATGACGAGATCGGGCGATCCGGAACCGCCCAGCGATGGCCCTCCGCCGGCGGTCGAGACGCGCCCCGGCGAGGCCGTGCGGCTACCCGACGGGTTCGCGCTGTTCGATGCCGCCTACGCCCGCAGCGGCGCGGATCTGGTGGCGACCGCGCCGGACGGAGCCACCGTCGTGGTCCCCGGGTTCTTCGCCGCGGCCGACCCGCCGATGCTGGTCTCGACCAGCGGGGCACGGATCGCAGGTGAGCTGATCGCCGGGCTCGCCGACGCGCGGGCACCGCGCGATCTCGACGAGGCGTTGTTCGGCACCCGCCCGGCACCGGCCGGAACCGTCGACGGCGCCAGGGGGACCTCGACCGTCATCCGCGCCGACGGCACCCGCCTGGAAGCCGCGGACGGCGACACCGTCTACCCGGGCGACGGCATCGAGACCGGCGCCGACGGCAGCGCGGCGATCGGCCTCGCCGACGCGGTGGTGGTCGGCCTCGGCCCCGAGAGCCGCCTGACGGTCGGGCTGGTCGATGCGACGGCCGAGGCGACGGTTCCCGTCGCCCTGGCGGCGGGAACCGTCGCCGTCGCATGCGGGACGGCGCCGCGGCCGCTGCGCATCGACACCCCGGCGGCGCGGATCGAGGCCGACGGGGCGCGGCTGCTGGTGGCCCAGCGCCCCGATGGAACCCTGGAGGTCGTGCTGGTCCCGCAGGAGGACGGCGGGCTCGGCCGCCTGGCGATCGGCAACGCCGCCGGAACCCTGGTCTTGGACCGCCCCTACCAGCTCGTCGTCGTCGACGGCGCGAGCCCGCCCACCCACCACGGCACGGCGAGCATCGACGTGATCCTCGCCACCTGGGGGCCGGTCCTGCGCAGTCTTCCCGTCGGCTGCGGCGTCACCCCGCCGCTGGCGGCGGCGCGGATCGCCGGCGACGATCCGGGTCCCTTGAGCGCCGAGGCCCTCGATGCGCTGGCGGCGTTCGAGACGGCGGCCGGCGACGAGGCCGAGGGCGGGGCCGCGGCGCCGGATGGACCGATCGTCGTCACGGCGGCCGATCCGCTCGCCGCCAGCCCCGAACCGATCACTCTGGTTGCGCCCTCGCTGCCGCCGCAGCCGGGGGGGACGCGGACGACCGGCGGCGGCAGCGATGGCGCCGACACCGGCAACGAGCAGTTACTCTCGTCCCTGGCGGCCCGGCAAACACCGCCGCGGCCGAACTTCGAGCGGCCGCCCGACGTCGCGCCGCCGATCGCGGTCGGACTCACCGTCGCCGACTGGGACATCAGGACCTGGACGACGCTGGTCCCCCAGCATCCGTCGCCGCGTCAGCAGTCCGATCTCTACCGGGTGCTGTTCGACGATTACGACGAGCCGGAGCCGTTCGTCTCGATGCCCCTCGCCGGCCAGGGCGTCCGCCGTTTCGCTGCCTCGGACGGCCCGCCGATGGTGTTGATGGCGGCGGGACCGATGGGCGGACCGGTCGAAATCGGCCGCGGCGTCGAGATCGAGGATGTCGAAAACCCGAAGTGGCTGGGCCTGCCGACCGGGTCGCTGGCCCGCGAGATCGCCGGCGCCATCCCCATCGACGGCGCCGTGATGTGGGCGGTCCGCAGCGTCGCCGCCGGGACGACGATCCGCTTCGACTGGATGTTCGACGGCCGCGACGAGGCGAACTTCGACGATTTCGCGGCGTTCGCGGTCGTCGGCGGCGATCAGACGTCGGTCTACGAGCTGGCCCGCAACGCCGACGTCGGCGGCTTCGGGGCGACCGGATGGCGAACCTCCGAATGGACGTTCCTGCCGGCGGACGGCGCGACCCGGACCCTCAAGCTCGGGTTCGTCGTCATGAACGACGCCGACGACGCCAACGAGCCGCGGCTGCTGATCGACAACATGCGCGTCGACAAGCCGATCGAAGGCGACGTGCAGCCGCTCGGCGCGCCGCAGACCAAGGCGCTCGGCACCCTGGTCACCTACGGGCCGGTACCGACCGCCGGCGACGACGCCCTCACCACCGACGAGGACTCGGCGCTGACGATCGCCGCCGGCACGCTGCTCGCCAACGACGTCACGCCGACCGGGCTGGGGTCGCTGTCGATCATCGCGGTGGACGCCACCGCCACCCTCGGCCGGGTGACCCTCGGCGGCTCCGGCACCATCGTCTACGATCCGCGCGGCCGCTTCGATCCGCTCGCGGCCGGCGACACCGCGGTCGATACCTTCCGCTACACCGTCAGCGACGGTAACGGCGCCACGGCCAGCGCGCTGGTCACGGTGACGATCGTCGGCATCAACGATCCCCCGCAGGCCCGCGACGACGCCGTGACGACCAGCGAGAAGGCCGTCGTCGTCTTCGATCCGGCAGCCAACGACAGCGATCCCGACGGCGGCCCGCTCAGGGTCTCGGCAATCGACGCCACCGGCGCGCGCGGCGTCGTCACCCTCGCCGATGACCGCACCGTCGCCTACGACCCGGCCGGCCGCTTCGACGGGTTGCGCACCGGCGAGACGGCGACCGACCGCTTCACCTACACCCTCGACGACGGCTTCGGTGGCACCGCCACGGCGCGGGTGACGGTTACCATCACCGGCGTCAACGATCCGCCGGTCGCCGTCGACGACATCGCCACGACCGACGAGAAGACCGCCGTCGCCATCGTCGTGACCGCCAACGACCGCGATCCCGAGGGCACGCCGCTGCGCCTCGCCGCGGTCGACATCGAAGGGACCATCGGTCGGGTGACGATCGGCGGCGCCGGAACGGTGATCTATGATCCGGCCGGCCGCTTCGACGGCTTGGGATCGGGCGCGGTGGCCATCGACCGCTTCGCCTACACCATCGACGACGGCGACGGCGGCAGCGCCCGAGCGACGGTGACGGTCACCGTGCATGGCGTCAACGATCCCCCGGTCGCGGTTGCGGACGCGTTCACCACCGACGAGGATACCGCCTTCACCCTTCCCGTGACCCGGCTGCTCGCCAACGATTTCGATCCGGACGCCGGAGATGCGCTGGCGGTGACGGCGGTCGACGGGAGCGCCGCCAAGGGCGTCGTCAGCCTCGACGCCGCGGGCCAGCTCACCTACGACCCCGGCGATCGCTTCCAGTCCCTGCGCGCCGGCCAGCTCGCCACCGACCGGTTCACCTACACCATCGGCGACGGCCGCGGCGGCATCGCCAGCGCCGCGGTGACGGTTACCGTGGTCGGCGTCAACGACGCGCCGATCGCCCGCGACGACACCGCGCTCACCGATCGGCTGTCGGCGGTGCGCATCGCGCCCTGGCGGCTGCTGCTCAACGACTCCGATCCGGACGACGGCGAAACCCCGCTGCTGCGGGTGATCGAGGCGACGCCGACCGAGACCACCGTCGGCACCGTCCGGCTCAACGTCGATGGCAGCGTCACCTACGATCCGGCCGGCGGCTTCCCCGCACTGGCATTCGGCGCCACCGCCACCGACAGCTTCCGCTACACGATCGCCGACGGCAGCGGCGGAACCGCATCGGCGACGGTGACGGTCACCGTCACCGGCCGCAACCAGGCACCGACCTCGTCGGGTGAACTGATCACGAGTTTCGAAGGCGTCGGCGCCCCCGCCCTGCCGGCGGAATGGGACCGGATCCAGCCGCTGCGACCCGGCCCCGAGGTGTTCCAGCCGGTCGCGGTCGTCTCCCGCTACGACGAGACCGACGGCCGCCGCGGGAGCTTCGTGCCGACCGACGGCGACCATATGGCCCTGCTGGAGGCGTTCGGCTCGTTCGCCGACCCGCCACGGCCGGTCGCCGACTTCCTCGGCGTCGCCCCCTCGCAGCTCCCCCGGGACGGCGACTTCTCCGATCCCAAGGACGGCGCGGCGATGAAGACGACGATCCTGGTCCGGGCGGGGGACGTGATCTCCTTCGACTGGATGTTCGACGCCCGCGACACGACCGGACCGGGCGTCCAGGCGTTCAACGACTTCGCCGTCTTCACGGTCGCCGGCGAAGGCGGCTCGCAGGTGTTCAAGCTCTCTGATGTCCGCGCCACCGGCGATTTCGGCGCCACCGGCTGGCGCACCTCCAAGGTCCTGATGGCCGCCGACGGCCTGGTCACCATCGGTTTCGCGGTGGTCAACGACGAGGTCGCGCATGGGATCGGGAGCGCTCGCAATTCCCGCCTGCTGGTCGACAACGTTCGCCTCAACCGCGAGCTCGGCGACGACTTCCAGCTCCTGGCCGGACAGCCGGGAGGCGTGTTCCAGACCTGGGTGCTGGCCCCCACGGCCGCCGCCGATGCGGTGACGATCGGCGAGGATTCGGTGCTGACCCTCGCGCCCGCCGCCCTGCTCGCCAACGACTCGCCGCCCGCGGTCGGCGGCACCCTCTCGGTTGTCGACCTCGATCCCGACCTCGCGACCGGCGCGGTCGGCCGCATTCCCGGGGGCGCCATCGTCTATGATCCGCGCGGCCGCTTCGATCACCTTCGCGAGGGCGAGACGGCGACCGACAGCTTCCTCTACACCATCGCCGCCGACAATGGCGGCACCGCCGTCGGCCGGGTGACGGTGACGGTCACCGGCGTCAACGATCCGCCGGCCGCCGCCCCGGACGCGTTCGCCACCAACGAGGACACCGTGGTCGCCGGCGACGTGCTCGCCGATAACGGCGCCGGCGCCGACCGCGACCCCGAGGGCGATGCGCTGACCGTGATCCGGGTCGACGGATCGGCCGCCGCCGTCGGCCGACAGATCGCGCTCGCCTCCGGCGCCCTCCTCGTCCTGCGCGCCGACGGCACCTTCCTCTACGATCCCGCCGGCCGCTTCGAGGCGCTGAAGCCGGGACAGACGGCGATCGACGGCTTCACCTACACCATCGACGACGGTCACGGCGGCACCGCCACGGCGGCGGTGACGGTCACCATCGCCGGCGTCAACGACCCGCCGGTCGCCGTCGACGACGTGGCGGCGACCGACGAGGATACCGCCCTGGTGCTGGCGCCGGCCGCCAACGACCGCGACCCCGATGGCGATGCGCTCACCGTCACCACCGTCGACGGCACCGGCACCGTCGGCGCGGTCACCCTCAATCCCGACGGCACCCTCGGCTACGATCCGCGCGGCCGCTTCGATTTCCTGGCGGCCGGCGAGACGGCGACCGACCGCTTCGCCTACACGATCTCCGACGGCGCCGGCGGCGGCGACGGCGCGACGGTGACGGTGACCGTCCACGGACTCAACGACGTGCCGATCGCGGCACTCGACGTCGCCGCCACCGACGCGGCGACGGCGGTGACCATCGACGTGCTCGCCAACGACGTCGATCCCGACCGGGGAGACACGCTGACGGTGGCGGCGCTCGACGTCACCGGTACCCAGGGCACCGTCCGCCTCAACCCCGACGGCAGCGTCGATTACGACCCCGCCGGCCGCTTCGACGGGCTGCGCGCCGGCGAGACGGCGATCGACCGCTTCGCCTACACCGTCGTCGACGGCCACGGCGCGGCGGCGACGGCGACAGTGACGGTGACCGTCTCCGGACGCGGCGGCGACGCTCCGACCCCGGGGACCCTGCTCGACAGCTTCGAGGCACCGTTCGCCGTCAACGGGATCCGCGGCACGGTCGAGCGCGCGAGCCGCTACGACGAGCCGGACGGCGCTCGCGGCCAGTTCCTGCCGACCGACGGCGACATCATGGCGGTGCTGCGGGCGTCCGGCGCGCTGCCGGACCAGATCGCCAGCTTCCTCGGCCTCGGCCAGCAGCTGCCTCGCGACGGCGACGGCTCGGCCCCGGCCGACGGCGCGGCGTTGCGGCTGACCGTCGCGGTGCGCGCCGGAGACCGTGTCTCGTTCGACTGGATGTTCGACGCCAACGACATCGTCGCCACGCCGCTCGGCGACTTCATCCGCCCGGGGCTCAACGACTACGCCGTGTTCGCCGCGGAGGGTGCGTTGTTCAAGCTCTCCGACGTCCGCGAAACCGGCAGCTACGGCGCGACCGGCTGGCGGTCCTCGGTCTACACCGCGCAGGCCGATGGGCCGTTGATCGTCGGCTTTGCGGTCCTCAACGACGCCAACTCCAGCTTTGATTCGCACCTGCTCATCGACAACGTCCGCCTCGCGCGCGACTTCGGCGACGGCTATCAAGTCGTGAGCAGCGAAGCGGGAGGGGTCTTCGAGACTTTGGTCGCCGTCTGACGGCGGGAGGCATCGGGCAGGCGAGCGCCGCTCAGTATCCCCGGGGCGCCGTCACGACGACGTAAGCGACGGAGCCACCGGTGTAGCCGCGGCTGTACCAGGTGGTGCCGCACTGGTAGTAGGTCACGCCGTCCACCATCGCCGTGACCGGGTCGCAGGGCAGCGTCGCTACAGTGACGGACGTCGTGCTGGCCGCACGAGCGATCGCGGCGCCAACAACCACCCCGGCGACGACCTCGTTGCCGTCCCAGTCATCCCAGTCGTCGTCGTCGTGATCCTGCCAGTCCTCCCTTGCCTCCCTGGCGTAGTCCTGGCGGTCTTCCTGCGCATCGGATATCGCCTGCTGCCGGTCTTCCTGCGCATCGGATATCGCTTGCTGCCGGTCTTCCTGGCGATCGCCCGGGGTCTGCCCGCCGGAGGCCGCCGGACGCTGGACCCGCGGGTCGGACGGGGTGGCCCCACGGTGCTGCATCGTGTCGCCGGCGCGCGGCTGCATCTCCGTGCGGGCCGCGGCGCGGCCTTCGGGTCGCTGCAATCCGCTTTCGCGGGGCAGGGCGCGCCGCGAGGCCGCGCCTTCGGAATAGCCGCGGTGTCTCCCCGCCCCGCCGCCGGAGAAGCTGCCGTGCGACGCCGCACCACCACGCGAGAAACCGCCGCCTCGGCCACCACCACCACCACCGCCGCCGCGGCCGCGGGCGTAGGCATCCGCGGCGAGAGCGGCCAGAAAGACGAACACGGTGCAGAAGATGGCGGCCTTGAGGGTGGTGTTGGCGGTCATTGCACGACTCCCGGCTCACGGATCCGCACCAGGACCGGAATCGGCTCGGCGCCGGTCGGTGGGCTGAACGCGAACAGCTCCGGCGACACGTCGGGGGAGAGGTCCCAATCGGAGAAATCCGCCCAGAAGCGGGGTTCTCCCGCGACGGTCCGATAGGTGATCACCACGCGGTACGGCAGAGGATCGCCGTCCGCGGCAATCCACAGCTGGAAGTCGACGTCTTCGGTGCGGGCGGCGATGTGGTGGGCGGGGACCGGGGTCACCAGCGAGCGCTCGACGTAAGCCGCCTGTTCGACACGCTTCGCCAACTCGGTGGCAAAACGGGTCGTCAGCAACAGAGCGAGTGGCACCCGTGTCTTGAGCCGGTCGACGACGAAGTCGACCGCGTCGTCGACGCTGCCGGGATGGCGGACCTGCGCATACACGTTCTCGCGCTCGAGGAAGGCCGTGATGTCGCTGCCATCGAACAGCAGCGTGATCTGCTCGCCATCGCTCTGGTCGACCCGGATGCGGAGGCGATCGGGTCTGCTGACCACGATCGATCGCCTCTCCAGGAACTCGATCTTCTGGCCCGAGCCCTGTACCGCATCGTAGCCGCTGCGCAGGTCGACGGAAAAGTGATCGCGATCGGCGAGGAACGACGCCATCCGATCGAGGATCGCCATCGCCTCGTCCATCGTCCCGGCCCCCGCCGCCGGCGGTGGCTCCGCGGCCCGTGACGGCAGTCCACCCGCGAGGGCGGCCACGAGAACGATCGCCGCGACTGACAGTGCCGGAATGGTCATCCTCGCCCTCGCCGTAACGGAACCCGCTCCGATGGTACGATGCGGAGCGATCTCGTGCTATCGGTTTTGCGCCGGGCGCGAGACGCGAAGTGGGGTCCGAGTCCCTCGGGCCGGAGTGCGGAGACGGCCGCCACCGACGGGCGGCTTGGCGGCGGCCGGCTTTTCTGGCAGACAGGGGCGCCGCCGGCGACGAGGCGGCGGAGGACAGGCGTCGACGGCTGGAATTGGAGCGGGGCGGTATGGACGAGGTGGAGAGCGGTATCGGCGAGGGCGGGCGGGATTTCGTCCGCGAGGTGATCCGCGCCGACCTCGCCGCCGGCCGCCACACCTCCGTCGTCACCCGCTTCCCGCCGGAGCCCAACGGGTATCTGCACATCGGTCACGCCAAGTCGATCTGCCTCAACTTCGGCATCGCGCAGGAGTTCGGCGGCCGCTGCCATCTGCGGTTCGACGACACCAACCCGATCAAGGAGGAGATGGAATACATCGAGGCGATCGAGCGCGACGTCCGCTGGCTCGGCTTCGACTGGGGCGAGCACTTGTACTTCGCCTCCGACTACTTCGAGCAGCTCTACGCCTGGGCGGAGCATCTGATCCGCACCGGCAAGGCCTATGTCGACGACTTGTCGGCGGACGAGATCCGCGCCCATCGCGGCACCCTGACCGCGCCGGGACGGAACAGCCCCTATCGGGATCGTCCGGTCGAGGAGAACCTGGATCTGTTCCGCCGCATGCGGGCCGGTGCGTTCCCGGACGGCGCGCGGGTGCTGCGGGCGCGAATCGACATGGCGTCCGGCAACATCAATCTCCGCGATCCCGTCCTCTACCGCATCCTCCACGCCCGCCACCCGCGCACCGGCGACGCCTGGTGCATCTACCCCACCTACGACTTCGCCCACGGCCAGTCGGACGCCATCGAGCACATCACCCACTCGATCTGCACCCTCGAGTTCGAGGATCACCGCCCGCTCTACGACTGGCTGATCGACAACCTGCCGGTGCCGTCGCGGCCACGCCAGTACGAGTTTGCCCGCCTCGAACTCACCCACACGGTGCTGTCGAAGCGGCGGCTGATCCAGTTCGTCCGCGAGGGCCTCGTGCGCGGCTGGGACGATCCCCGCATGCCGACCATCGCCGGGCTCAGGCGGCGCGGCATTCCGCCCGCCGCGATCCGCGCCTTCGCGCGACGGATCGGCGTCGCCAAGACCAACAGCACGGTCGACGTTTCGCTGTTCGATTTCTGCGTCCGCGAGCTCCTCAACAAGACGGCGGAGCGGCGGATGGCGGTGCTGCGCCCGCTCAAGCTGGTGATCGAGAACTATCCGGAAGGCGAGACCGAGATGGTGGCGGCGATCAACAACCCGGAGGACGCCGACGCCGGCACCCGGCTGGTGCCCTTCACGCGCGAGCTGTGGATCGAGCGCGACGACTTCATGGAGGATCCGCCGAAGAAGTTCTTCCGCCTCGCCCCCGGTCGCGAAGTGCGGCTGCGCTATGCCTACTTCGTCACCTGCCGCGAGGTGGTCAAGGACGCCTCCGGCGCGGTGGTCGCGCTCCGCTGCACCTACGACCCGGCCAGCCGCGGCGGCGACTCGCCCGACGGCCGCAAGGTCAAGGCGACCCTGCACTGGGTGTCGGCGGCGCATGCGATTGCGGCCGAGGTGCGTCTCTACGACCATCTGTTCTCGTCGCCCGACCCTGGTGCCGGTGGTGACGTCCTCGCCGACCTCAATCCTCGGTCGCTGGAGGTGCTCGAGGACTGTCGGCTGGAACCGAGCATCGCTTTGTTCCCGCAGGGCGAGCCGCTGCAGTTCGAGCGCCAGGGCTACTTCTGCCGCGACCCCGACTCGACGCCCGCGCGGCCGGTGTTCAACCGGACCGTGGGCTTGCGCGATTCCTGGGTGAAGATCCAGAGCAAGGACCCGCATCCGGCGTAGGCCCGCCCCGGGTCGCCGCCGCGACGGACGCGAACGATGGACCTCGACTACGGCTGGCTGGCGGCACTGGCGGCGGCGCTGCTGGCGACGGGGGGGCTCGCCGGCGTGCTCGCCGGCCTGTTGGGAGTCGGCGGCGGCATCGTCATCGTCCCGGTGCTGTTCCACCTGTTCTCGCTGCTCGGCATCGATCCGGCGGTGCAGATGCACCTGGCGGTGGGAACCTCGCTGGCGACCATCGTCCCGACCTCGATCGTCTCGGCGCGCGCCCACCATCGCCGCGACGCGGTCGACTTCGCGCTGCTGCGGTCGTGGGGACCGGCGGTGTTCGTCGGCGTGCTGGTCGGAACCGCCGTCGGCGGCCTGGTCAACGGCGAGGTGCTGACCGGCGTGTTCGCGGTCGTCGCGCTCGCCGTCGCCGCCAACATGGCGTTCCGCCCCGAGGGCAGCGTCGTCGCCGACCGGCTGCCGGGCGGCGGCTGGCCGCATGCGATCGGCGGCATCGTCGGAGCCGTGTCGGCGATGATGGGGATCGGCGGCGGCACCCTCAGCGTACCGATCCTCAGCGCCTTCAGCTATCCGATCCGCCGCGCGGTGGGAACGGCGGCGGCGATCGGCCTGATCATCGCGGTGCCGGGCGCGGTCGGCTTCGTCGTCGCCGGCCTCGACGTGCCCGCCCGGCCCCCGGCCAGCCTCGGCTACGTCAACCTGATCGGCTTCGCGGTGATCGTCCCGGCGACCATCCTCGCCGCCCCGTTCGGCGCCCGTATCGCCCACGCCATCAATCCGAATGCACTGCGCAAAGCGTTCGCGCTGTTCCTGTTCCTGACCGCGCTGCGGATGTTCGCGCGGCTGTTCGGCTGAGCGAGGAGGTCTGCCGATGCTCGCCTTCTTCACGGTGTTGCTGGTCTGTCAGCTGATCGGCGAAGTGATCGTCGTCGCCGCCGCGGTCCCCGTTCCCGGCCCGGTGGTCGGGATGGCGATCCTGTTCGGCGGCCTCATGATCCACGGCAGCGTCCCCGAGGATCTCGCCGCCGCCGGCGAGTTGCTGCTCCGTCACCTGTCTTTGCTGTTCGTGCCCGCCGGCGTCGGGGTGATGGTCCATGCCGATCTGATCGCCGGCGAGCTGCTGCCGATCGCGGTGGCGCTGGTCGCCAGCACCGTGCTGACCATCGCCGTCACCGCCGTGCTGATGCGGTGGCTCGGCCGACGGAGGGACAGCGATGACCGATAACCTGACCCGCGTCTGGGTCTATCTCGCGGCCGATCCGCTGCTGGCGCTGACCCTGACCCTGGTCACCTACCTGGGCGGATCGTGGCTCCATCGCCGCAGCGGCAACAACCCGCTGGTCAATCCGGTGCTGATCGCTCTGCTGGTCGTGGTCGGTCTGCTGATCGCCACCGGCACCGATTACGCGACCTACTTCGAGGGCGCCCAGTTCGTCCACTTCCTGCTCGGGCCGGCGACCGTCGCGCTGGCGATCCCGCTCTACCGGCAGGTGCAGCAGGTCAAGCGGTCCCTGCTCGCCATCCTGGTGGCGGTGGTCGGCGGCTCGCTGACCGCCGCCGGCAGCGCCGTCGCCATCGCGTGGCTGCTCGGCGCTTCCCGCGGGACGCTCCTGTCGCTGGCGCCGAAATCGGCGACGACGCCGGTGGCCATGGGAATCGCCGAAAAGATCGGCGGCCTGCCGACACTGACGGCGGTGGTCGTCATCCTCACCGGCATCACCGGCGCGATGGCGGCGACGACGGTGCTGAAGGCGCTTCGCATCACCGATCAGCGGGCCGCCGGCGTCGCCATCGGGGTCGCCGCCCACGGCATCGGCACGGCTCGAGCGCTTCAACTGGGAGAGCTCGCCGGGGCGTTCTCCGGCCTCGCCATGGGCCTGAACGCCATCGCCACCGCGGTGCTGATCCCGCTGCTGTTCCGGCTGTTGTGGTAGCCCCCGCCGCCTGTCACCGATGGCGCCGATCCTGATCGTGTCCGCTCTCGCGCGGTCGCAGGACCCGGCGGCGGTGTCGTTCGCCGTCGGGCGCAGGGTCGATCAGGAAATCGCCCAGACCGCGACCACGGCGGCGGCCGACGTGGAGACCAGCGCCACGATCAGTCCGTATTGGAGGGGGTCGGCGGTCGACTCGTCGCCGAAGAAGAACTTGCCAACAAATCTGCGAATCATGCCGTCTCTCTCGTGTCGATTTCCGTCCCTGCCGGACGACACTCAGCGTCGCCATCGAAGTATGTTGTTGATGGGGAGCGATTGACCACGCTCCACACGGACACGCAATATCGTGTAACGTCCTTGTGCACAATTGACAAAATATGCGCAAGAGATAAATTCGAGGTTAACGAAATTGCGAATCGTCGGATGGCCGGGCGATCGCCGACCGAGGGTGGAACGGCGTCCGGTCCGGCGGTCGTGCGGGGCTCGCGCCAACGACGGGGAGGCGTCACCGTGAGGCTGTTGATTCTGGGCGCCGGCGCAACGGGCGGTTACTTCGGCGGCCGGCTGGCCGAGGCGGGCCGCGACGTCACCTTCCTCGTGCGGTCCGCCCGCGCCGAGCAGATCGCCCGTAACGGGCTGGTGGTCGCGAGCCCGTTCGGGGATGTCCGCCGGCCGGTGCGAACGGTGACGCGCGAGACGGTGAAGGCCGATTGCGACGGGGTCGTCCTCGCCTGCAAGGCCTACGATCTCGACGATGCGATCGCGGCCGTGGCGCCGGCCGTGCATCGCGACACCCGCATCGTGCCCTTGCTCAACGGCATGCGCCACCTCGACCGGCTGGACGCGGCGTTCGGTCCGGAACGGGTGCTGGGAGGCCTGTGCGCGATCGCCGCGACGCTCGCCGCCGACGGCACGATCCGGCATCTGAACCGGTTCCATCAGCTCGTCTTCGGCGAGCGAGACGGCGGCCGGTCGCCGTTCGCGGCGGCCCTTGAGCAGGACCTGACCGGCGCCGGCTTCGACGCCCGCTTCAGCACCCGGATCCTGCTCGAGATGTGGGAGAAATGGGTGATGCTGGCGACGCTGGCGGCGATGACCTGCCTGATGCGCGCCGGGGTTGGCGCGATCGTCGAGGCGGCCGACGGCGAGGCGATCATCCTGGAGACCCTCGACGAGTGCAGCCGTATCGCCGCCGCCGCCGGCTATCCGCCGCGTGACACGCACCTGGAGCGGTGCCGATCGCTGCTCACCGAGCGCGGCTCGGGGCTGGCGGCGTCGATGCTGCGCGACCTCGAAGGCGGCGGCGCGATCGAGGCCGACCACGTGATCGGCGATCTGCTCGACCGCGCCCGCGCCCTCGAGGTCGCCGCGCCGCTGCTGCGCGTCGCCTACTGCCACATGAAGACCTACGAGGCCGTCCGCCGTCAGCGCTGACTGCCGGGGGGCAGCGGCGGCGGATCGAGGAGATGGCCGCGCTTCAGGAGCAATCGGCAGCCGGACTCGGCCTCCAGCCGCGGCGCGCCGCCGATCGGGGAGCGGACCCAAGTCCCCGGGCCGTAGACTCCGGCCTGGTCACGGCACGACCCGGCGACGACGAAGAACTCCTCGCCGCCGGGCAGATCGCGGGCCGGTAACGCGGCGCCGGGGATTACACGGTACATCACCGTGCATTCGCGAGCGAACCGGTGCAGCCCCATCACTTCCACCCCCTCGGCGTCCGCCGCCCGCCACGGCTCCTCGCGAGTGGTGTCGATGCGGACTCGCTCCTGGTCGGCCGGGTGCATCCACCACAGCTTGACCAGGATGACGGCCCCGGCGGCGGAATGCGGCGCGTGCCGGGTCCCGACCGGATTGCGGACGTAGGTGCCGACCGGACAATCGCCGTCATCGTCGGAGAAGGTCCCGGCCAGTACCAGGTACTCCTCGCCGCCACCGTGGGTGTGGGCGGAGAAGCGGCTGCCGGGCGCGTAGCGGACGACGCTGGTGACCCTCGCCACCTCGCCGCCGTGCCGCTCCAGCATCCGCCGCTCGACGCCGGGAAGCGGCGACGGCACCCACGGCAACGTGTCGCTGGCGACGACGGCGCGTCGGCCGAGATCGGCATTGATCCTCATCGTCTCGGCTCCCATCCCGGACAACCGCCAACCGGGTCCCGCGAGCGGCGATCCATCCTCCCTCAGGTCGGATGGGCCGGGCCGGACTTCCACGGTTTTCTGCGATCGTCTCGCAGGAGCGTCACAGGTAGTCGACGAGGCTCAGCTGACGGATGCGGGCGATCGCCTGGTAGGACGCCTCGAGGGCGCGTGCCTGGTCGAGCAGCTTGGTGATCGCCTCCAGCGGATCGACGTTCTCGACCTCGGCGATCCGCCCCTGCAGGGTGGCGATGAACTGCCGGTGGCGGACGTTGGTCTCGTGGACGAGCACCTGCTGATACCCGATGTCGATCTGGATCCCCTCGATGGTGCCGGCCAGTTCCGGCCCATAGGGCGGAGGGCTGTCGCCGACCCGGTCGAGGGCGCTGTTGAGCAGCGCGATGGCGTCGTCGATGCGGCCGAGGTTCTGGTCGAGACCGCCTTCCGAGCCCAACGCCCCCTGAGCGATGATGGCGATCGCCCGGATCGCCTTCTCGAACCCGGGATGGATCGCCGTCAGGTCGACCTCGAACGCGCGATCGGCGGCCACCCGGTGGCCGAGCACCATCGAATCGCCGTGGTAGTAGGAGGCGGCGGCGACGGTGCCGGCGACCTCCGCGGCCGGAGCGCCCTGGTCGACCAGCTTCCGCGAGGCGATGGTGACGGTGGTGCCGTCGTTGGCGAGCACGGAGTAGGTGCCGTCGTTTCCGGTGCTGCCGGATACGGTGAACGCCTCTCCGACCGCGATCGCCGCCAGCGAGCCGGCGACGGCGGCGGTCACCGTGTCGGTGGCGCCGCCGACGAACGTCAGGCCGCCGGTCGAGACCGGCGGCAGGGTTACGCCGCCCGCGGTCGCGAGGGTGGCGCCGACCGGTCCCTCGGCGACGAACATGCGGCTGACCAGATCGACGGTAGTGCCGCCGCCGCCGACCGCCTGAACGGTGAAGGTGCCGTCGTTGAGCCCGCCCGGCGTGCCGGCGAGGGTGATGGTCGTGCCGGGCACCAGGTTGGCGAATTCGGGCGTCGTCGCGGTGATCCGGCTGGGCCCGCCGCTGCCGCCGGGATCGGCCTCGAACACCAGCCAGTTGCCGTTGCCGGCGGCGTCGGCGGCGAGCGAGAACCGCTGCAGGTGGGCCTCGCGGGTTTCCGGATACTTGCGGGCGGCGCCGTCGTAGGTGGCCTGGAAATCGGCGAGCGAGGTCAGATCGAGGTCGACCGGCCGGGTCGTCACGCGGCCACCGGCGAACACGTAGCGGCCGTCGACCTCGGTATTGAGATGGACCTCGAGATCGACGAGGGCGCGGAACGCGGTCGCCTGGAGATCGGCGAGACGGGGCTCGTCCAGCGGCGTGCCGGTGCCGATGTCGAGCAGCATGCGGCGAAAATCGTGGATCGTGGTGCGCGCGCCCTCGACGGTCGTGGCGACCAGAGAGAGGCGCGTCTCCATCATCGTGTTGGTGTCGACGAACCGCTCGAAGGCGTCGCGGGTGTTCTCCAGCTTGAGCAACGAACCGGCCTCGCGGGCGATGCCGGCGTAGGTCTGGGACACCTTCTCGGTCGAGACCTGGATCTCGAGGGCGTGCAGCCGCTGCTGGGTGCGGAACAGGGTGCCCTGCAGCGAATTGCCGGCGGCGAACGTGCTGATGCGTTCCATGGCGATGGCTCGATCGTTGGTTGCTTACACTGCCGGAGGCGCGCTCACACAGCGCGCTCCAGCGCCTCGAACATGTCGCGGATGACCGTGATCACCCGCGCCGCGGCGGCGTAGGCTTGCTGATAGAGGATCAGGTCGCCCATCTCCTCGTCGAGGTTGACGCCGCGCACCGAGTCGGACTTGAAGCGCAGGCTCTGCACCAGCCCCTCCTGGAAGGACGCACGACTGTCGTTGAGTTCGGCCTCCGCCGAGACGTGGCCGATGATGCGGGCGGCGTAGTCGGCGAGCCCGACGCGCGTGGCGTCGATGCCGCCGGCGGTGTCGAAGGCGGTGACCGCACCCGTCGCCTTTGCCAGCGTTCGGATCGCGGTATCGTCGCCGACGCTGACGAAGTAGGCGCCGGCGGCACCGAGGTCGGGGTCCCATTGCACCGCACCGCGAACGATCCGGTCCGGTGACCGGACGATGTCGGCGCGGACGGCGAGTGCCCGGGCCACCCCGGCGTCGGCGACATGCAGGCCGAGATCGGCGAGCAGGGTATCGCCGCCGGCGACGTTCTCGGTGACGGTGAAGCTGGTGCCGTCGTCGGAGGCGATGCGCAGCCGCACCCCGCTGCCGTCGGGAACGACCGCGGCGGTGAGACCGGGGACGCCGGCATTGATCGCGGTGGCGATGTCGGCGAGGCTGCTGCCGGCGGCGACCGCCAGCGGCGCACCGAGGACCCCGGCGGCGTTGCGGAACGTCAGCGTCGCCGCGCTGGCGCCGACGGTGCTGCGGACCACCGCGGTCTCGAAGATGTTGTCGGCGAGGCCGTCGACGAAGAAGTCGTTGAGGCCGAAGAAGGACGAGAACCCGGCGACGCTCTCGTCGGCGGCACCGTCGCCGTCGGCGTCGAAGCGGATCACCGCATCCGCGGCGGTGCTGCCGGGCGCGGTCGCCGTCTGGTCGCGGAACGCCAGGCCGAGCGACGGCGAATGGAGCTCGATCGCCAGTCGGCCGTCGGCGTCGACCGCCACCGCCGCCGCTGCGGCGCCGTTGGACCGCAGCCAGTCCTCGATACTGGTGGCGACCTCGTCGATCGTCCATGGGCCGCCGGCCGGCTGTGCGCCGCTGCCGAATGCCGCCGACTGCATCACCGTCTCCAGGGTGGTCGCCGCCGCCTGGTTGCCGGCGGCGTCGAACAGGGCGAGGGTGACGTCGCCGCCGGCGAGGCTGATGGTCTGCAGCGACGGGGCGACGAAGATCCGGCTGCCGGTCGTCCGTTGCAGCCCGGGGAAGGCGACGCCGCGGTTGTGGACCCGGTTGACGACGTCCCGGATCTCGGCCGCCAGTTCGTCGACGGCACTCTGCAGATCGGGCAGGACGCGGTCGCGGAGGTCGATCAGCCCCGCCAGACGGCCGGACCGGATCACGCCGGTGATGTCGTTGCCGCGCTCGGGATCGCCAACGAAGATGCCGGCGAAATCGCCCTCGGCATGGGTGGTGGTGGCGGCGACGTTGGCGGCCGAGACATGGGTCAGGGTGGTGGCGACCTTGTCGAGCAGGGTGACGCCGCCGGCGGTATGCACCACCAGATCGCCGTCGCCGCGCTGGAAGACGCGGATGTCGATCAGCTCGGCGAGCCGGTCGACCGCGGTGTCGCGCTCGTCGCGAAGGTCGGTGGTGCCGCGCCCCGAAGCCTCGTTGTGGAGGATCCTGGTGTTGAGGTCGGCGATCCTGGACAGCTGCTCGTTGATCTCTTGGACGGTCCGGCCGACGCCGACGTCCGCCTCGCGACGCAAGTCCTGGATGCCGGTATCGAGGGCGTTGAGCTGCAGCGCGATGTCCCCGCCCCGGCGCACCGCCTCCTTCTGTTCGAGGCCCCCCTGCGGGGCCAGCGCGAGCGACTCCAGGCTCGCCTGGAAGCGGGCGACGGTGTGACTGAGGGCGGTGTTGCTCTCCGGCGTTCCGAACAGGTCCTGGATGCGGCCGTGGAAGTCGCGCCGTACGCCGAGCGCGCTCAGCGTTCCGGCCTCGATGCGCACGCTCCTCAGCAGCCCCTCGTCGATCCGGCGGCTCAGCTCGCCGACCCGGACCCCGACCCCGTCGCCGGCGAGGACGTGATTCTCGAGATTGACGATTTTCCGCGAGTAGCCGGGCGTGTTGACGTTGGCGACGTTGCGGGCGACGGCGTCGAGCGCCGCCTGGTTGGCGAGCAGCCCGCTGTGGGCGGTGCGAAGGGCGAGTGTGAGGTCCCCTGCCATGTCGGTCTCCGTCGGCCGCCGCTACAGCGACCGGTCGAGTGAAACGGCGATCGGCGCCGGCGCGCGCGCCGTCCGCCCCCGCCCGACGCCGCCGGTGGGCGAGTAGGTGCCGGCCCCCGGCGCCAGCGACCGCGCCGCCTCGGCGATCGTGTCCATGAACCGGCGGTGGGCGGCGACCGCGATCTCCAGTCGCCGGGCGTTGTCGCGGGCGAGCGCGGCGATCCCGTCGCCGAGGTGGCGCAGCCGGGTGCGCCGATCGGCGTCGAGAGCGGCGAGCGAACCGCCGTCCGCGGCGACCATTTTCATCAGGCCCTCGTAGGCGCGGCAGGCGGCGATCTTCTCGGCGGTCAGCCTGGCGACATCCTCGCGCCGGCCCGCGGCGAGGGCGGCGGTCTCGGCCGCCAGGATGTCCGCCAACCGGCCGATGATCGTCTCGGCCTCGGCGGCGGCGGCGGCGGTGGCGGTGGCGGCGGCCGAAGGGGGGGGTGCGGTCATGGTGTCGGTCCTCGATCCTGCGCCCGGGGCTCCGCGGGCGCCTGTTGCTGTGCGCGCAGCATCTCGCGCATCACCGTGTCGGCGAGGCCGATGCCGCCGGCCCGAACCAGCGCCTTGCCGTATTGTTCGATCTGCAGCGACCGCCACATCTCCTCGCCGAAGCCGCCGCCGAACGGCGCCTCCGCCTCGACGCCGGAGAACATCGGCTTCAGCATCTGCGCCAGGAAGAACGCTTCGAACTCCTCGGCGACCCGGCGGACGCGGGCCGGGTCGGCCTCGGCGCGCGCCATCGGCGACCGACCGGCGGATGGCGGTGGAAGCGCGGCGGCGCGGAGGGCGGTGGGACCGTCGGCCATCACATCACCTCGATGTCGGCATGGAGCGCGCCTGCGGCCTTGATCGCCTGCAGGATGGAGATCAGGTCGCGCGGGCCGATGCCGAGCGCGTTGAGGCCGTTGACCAGGTCCTGGAGGGTGACCCCGTTCTGGACGATGCCGAGCCGCCGGGTGGCGTCGTCGTCGACCGCGATGTCGGTGCGCGGCACCACCACCGTCTCGCCGACCTCGGCGAACGGGTTGGGCTGGGAGACCTGCGGCGTCTCGCTGATCCGGATGGTCAGGTTGCCCTGGGCGATGGCGACGGTACTGACGCGGACGTTCTCACCCATGACGATGATGCCCGAGGTCTCGTCGATCACCACCCGCGCCGGCTGGTCGGGCTCGATCCGCAGCTGCTCGATGTCGGTCAGCAGGTTGACGACGTTGCGGCGATAGCTGCCGGGCACGTCGACGTGCACGGTGCTGGGATCGCTCGGCTTGGCGGCGGGGGTGCCGAGATAGGCGTTGACCGCCTGAGCGATGCGCCGGGCGGTGGTGAAGTCGGGATTGCGGAGCGTCAGGGTGACCGCGTCCATGTTCGCCATCTCGAACGCGACCTCGCGCTCGACGATCGCACCGTTGGCGATGCGGCCGTTGGTGGGCACGCCGCGGGTGACGGTCTCCGCCGCGCCCTTGGCGGCAAAGCCGGCGATCCCGACCTGCCCCTGGGCGACCGCGTAGACCTCGCCGTCGGCACCGAGCAGCGGCGTGACCAGCAGCGTTCCGCCTTGCAGATTGTCGGCATCGCCGAGCGCGCTGACCTGCACGTCGATGCGCGAACCCTGGCGGGCGAACGCCGGCAGTTCGGCCGTGACCATCACCGCGGCGACGTTCTTGGAGGTGAGCCCCTCGCTCGTCGGCTTGACGCCCAGGCGATTGAGCATCGCCTGCAGGCTCTGCTTGGTGAAGCCGCCTTCCTTGAGCGTGTCGCCGGTGTTGTTGAGGCCGACCACCAGCCCGTAGCCAACCAGCTGGTTCTCGCGAACGCCTTCGAAGCTGACGATGTCCTTGATCCGCGAAGCGGCCGCCGCCGGGTCCGTGGCCGCCGCGGTCAGCGCCGCCGCGACGATCGCCGCGGCCACCGTTCGTCCGGCGCGGCGGAGAGGAGGGAAGGTGTCGATGCGTCCGCTCATGCCCAGGTTCCCCGGCACGGGATGTGCCATGCCCGGAGCGGGCCTTGCGAACGGCGTGCCACCGCGGCGTGGGTTCAATCCGTTGAAAACAGGCCTTTCAGGTGCGAGGAGAGGGCGCCGGGACGGCAACGACGGTCACCGGCGGCAGATCTTGCCGGGCAGCGTCGGCGCGGATCACACCCCGGCCGGCTCGAACAGCGCCGCGAGCTGCACATCGACGGTCGTCGCGTGCGCCTTGATGAAGGCGAGCAGCGCCCGCTCGTTGTCGTGGATGATGCCGTCGCGGCCGATGCGCTGGACCAGCCACGCCGCCTCCGCCGCGTCGACCGCCTGGCGCCGTTCGGCCTCCGCCGCTTCGGTCCGCTCGCGCTCCGCCTGCGCCTTCCCGGCCCGGACGCCGAACAGATCGGCGTTCTGCCAGCCCTCGACCAGCTTGCCGCGGACCACCGCGCCGCCGATCCCGCCGAGTAGCCGGCCGATGCCGCGCCGGTCCTTGAGCCACGCTTCGCGGCGGCGCACCTCGTCCGCATCCGGGACCACGGGCGCGCCGCGCGGGAACATCACGTGGGCGGCGACCGCGTGCACGAACAGTTCGGCCCAGGTCTCGACGTTGGCCTTCTCGATCGTCGCGTCGTTGAGGTCGAACAGCATGTCGGCTTCGGCGCGGGTGACGGTGAACCCGCCGGCGCCGCCGCCGGCGTAGATCAGCTTGCGGACGATCTCGACGTCGGCGCGGTCGATGACCCCCGGACGCCGCCGCTTGGAGCCGAACAGGAGCCCGCCGCCCTCGATCACGCTCCGCTTGACCGCATCGAGCGCCAGCAGCACGAGCGGCTCCGGGCAATCGTGCGCCCAGTGGACGACGTTGACCAGCAGCTCGAGCTCGGTGCGGCCGTCGATGCGGCCGTCGCGGGTGACGCCCTCGATCAGGAAGCCGGCGTCGTCGTCGGCGAGATAGCCCTTCGGGTGCCGCTGCCAGATGAAGTAGTCGGTCAGCGCATCGACGAAGAAATCGTTCCACGGTGCGGCATGATCGCGACAGCGCTCGTTGAGATAGAACAGCAGCTCGGCCTCCTCGCGATCGACGACCCCGTCGGTGAACACCTCGCGGCGGAGCTTGAGGACGTCGGCGGCGACGATCGTTCCCGCCGCCACCATCGGCACCACCAGTTCGGGCATCGGTCGGGAAAGGGGGACGGTCAAGGCCATGATCATCTCCTGGGCCGGATTGCTGGATCACGTCGCCGCCGGGGCGATGGCGGTCGGACTCCCGCTCAACTCTGCCGCAAGCGCGGTCAGAATGCAATTATAAAGTGTTGAGGCAAGCGGATCTGACCTATTAATGGTTGTGGGTCCGGGGGATGGCGGGAATGGCCGCGGGCGCGCCAACCGCTGCGCACGGTCGCTGGTGCCCGCTGCCGGACTCGAACCGGCACGGCCGTGAGGCCAACGGATTTTAAGTCCGTCGCGTCTGCCTGTTCCGCCAAGCGGGCGCCCGACGCAAGCCTAGTGCGGTCCGCTTCGCCGATGCAAGGGGCACCGCCGCCGCCGGCGACGACCGGTCGCGCTTGCGCCGGCCGGCGCCGCCGTTACAGTGGGCGGCCAGGATGAGTGCCCCCGCCCCCATCGATCGGCCGCCGCAGTTCGACCGCAACTTCCGCCGCCAGCTCGAGCAGCTGTTCCGCTGGCGCCGCGACGTCCGCCGGTTCCGTCCCGACCCGGTCGATCCTTCGCTGATCGACGCCCTCATCGGCCTTGCGGCGCTGGCGCCGTCGGTCGGCAACAGCCAACCGTGGCGGTTCGTCAAGGTCGACGATCCCGCCCGCCGCGACGCGGTCCGCCGCAACTTCGAGGCCTGCAACGGCGAGGCCCTCGCCGACCATGCCGGCGAGCGCGCCGCCCTCTACGCGCGGCTCAAACTCGCCGGCTTCGACCGGGCGCCGGTGCATCTCGCGGTGTTCAACGACCGCACCACCCGGCACGGCCACGGCCTCGGCCGGCGGACGATGCCGGAGACGCTCACCTACTCGGTGGTCGGGGCCGTGCACGCCCTGTGGCTGGCGGCGCGCGCTCACGGCGTCGGCGTCGGCTGGGTGTCGATCCTCGATCCCGAAGCGGTCCGCGCCACCCTCGACCTCCCCGCCGGCTGGACGCTGGTCGCCTATCTCTGCCTCGGCTATCCGGAGGAGGAGCACCTCGATCCGGAGCTGGAGCGCCACGGCTGGCAGCGGCGGATCGACCTCGCCGACGTCGTCGTCCAGCGCTGATGGCGGGCGGGGCCGAGGGGCCGAAGGGCCGAGGGGCCGAGGGGATGAGGAGGGTGGACTGGCGCAGCCGGCGCACGTGGACGATCGTCGGCCACTTCGGCACCGCGGCGTGGATGCTGTTCGTGCTCGCCCGCACCGGCGGCGACGTCGCCGATCCGCTGTTCGATCTGATCTTCGTGGTGCCGCTGGCGGCATGGGTGAGCGGTCTCGCCGTGGCGCGGATCGTCAGGGCGCTCCGCGAGCGCGACGGCCGTTAATCCCGTTCCTGGCCGAGGCCCATCACCCCGATGCCCATGCCGATGCTGCCGAAGGTGACGAACAGCCCGAAGAACAGCAGCAGCAGGAACAGCGGCCATTCCGGCGAGGCGAAGATCATCGTCGCCAGCCCGGCGACGTCGAACCACAGCAGCAGCGACCCGAACACCAGGCCGCCGACGCTGCCGAGGGCGAGGTGCTTGACCAGGAACCCGATGGCGTCGCGCTGATGCTGGATCATGGCGAGATGGTCGCCCCCTGATGCCGGTCTCGCCCTAGATGTGGGACGGCACGGCTCCGGGCGCCACCCCCTCCTCCTCGATCGCCTCGATCCCGAGACCGGCAACCAGCGCCGTGACCGCCGCGGTCGCGGAGTCGAGGGCGACAGGGTCGGTGGCCCGCAGCACCAGGCTGGTGCCGAGCCGTCCGCTGCGCACGAACGGATAGCTACCGATCTCGACCTGGGGATGGCGCGCCTGCACGTCGGCGAGGCCGGCGGCGATACCGCCCTCGGTGGTGAACGCGACCACGGTGCGGGACAACCACGGAGCACCGCCCACCAGCCGGTGGCGAAAGCCTTCGAACATCGCCCGCATGATGACCGGCACCCCCGGCAGCACGAACACGTTGCCGATCTGGAACCCCGGCGCCTTGCTGACCGGATTGTCGAGCAGGATGGCGCCCTCCGGGATGTCCGCCATCTTGCGGCGCGCCGCGTTGAACTCCTCGGGGGCGTATTGCCGAGCGAGCCGCGCCATCGCCTCGGCGTTGCGTGTCAGCGGCACGCCGAACGCCTTGGCGATGCTGGCCGACGTGATGTCGTCGTGGGTGGGGCCGATGCCGCCGGTGGTGAACACGTAGTCGAACGCCGGCCGGCAGGCCTCGACGGCGGCGACGATCGCCTGCTCGTCGTCGCGGATGATGCGCGCCTCGGTCACCCGGATGCCGAGGCGGCCGAGTTCCCGGCCCAGGAAGGACAGGTTGGCGTCGGCGGTGCGGCCGGATAGCACCTCGTTGCCGATGATGATCACACAGGCGGTAGCGGAGGCGTCCTCGGTCATGGTCTTCTCCGGCGCGGATCCCGGTCACTGTAGCAGCCGGCCCGGCCGCCATAAAGCGGCGGCGACGTTCTCTCGCCAAGCGGCCGGTACTTTGTTAGAGTCGGCGCCGCTTGGGGTTCGGGAGCAGGTGTGCGCGACGGGGCGGGAGATTCTGCAACGTGATGCTGGCGTGCGGATGGCCGATGTGCTAGTTTCGCGTGTACTACCGGTAGCAAATTCTCGTAAAAAGCTGTGAACGGTATCACAGTCGGTGGCGCGGAAAGCGACTATGGTCGGGCTCCGACGGGCGGCAGGCCGATCGCCGGCCGGCATCGACGATGACAGAACGGGCGGACTGGAATGGCTGAAATCAAGGCAAACCCGCTGAAAGTGGCGGTCAGAGAATGCGCCGGCGCATTGCCGATCGTGGCGGTCGTCAGCATGTTCATCAACATCCTGCTCCTGGTCTCGCCCCTCTACATGATGCAGACCTTCGACCGGGTGTTGGGCAGCGGGCGGGTGGAAACGCTGGTGCTCTTGACCCTGATCGCCGGCATTGCGGTCCTGGTGATGGGGCTCCTGTTCATGGTTCGCGGCAAGATCCTGGCCCGGATCAGCCGCTGGCTCGAACGCAAGCTGTCGACCGAACTGATCAAGGCCAGCATGCGGGCCACCCTCTACGGACTGCCGCCGAGTTCGCAGTCGCTCCACGATCTCGGCATGCTGAAGAGCTTTCTCACCGGCAACGGCGTCAACACGATCCTCGACGCCCCGTGGGTGCCGATCTTCCTGCTGGTGATCTGGCTCCTGCACCCGGTCCTCGGTCTCCTCGGCGTGGGGACGGCGATCGTTCTGCTGGTGATCGCACTGCTCAACGAGATCGCCTCGCGCAAGGCGCTGCGCGAATCCTCGCAGATGTCGATCGCCAACATGCAAAAAGCCGGCCTCGCGATCCGCAACGCCGACGTCTTCCACGCGATGGGGATGCTGCCGGGATTTCTCACCCAGTGGTCGAAGCGCAACGATCAGGGCCTCGATCTCTACCTCAAGGCCAGCGACCACAACGCCGCCTTTCTCGGCATCAGCAAGTTCGTTCGCATGTTCGCGCAGATGCTGGTGCTCGGCGTCGGTGCCTATCTGGTGCTGCAGAGCGAGCTCACCTCCGGTGGCATGATCGCCGGATCGATCCTGCTCGGCCGGGCGTTGGCACCGGTCGACCAGGCGATCGGCGCCTGGAAGAGCATGGTCGCCGCCCGTGACTCGTACGAACGGCTGCAGAAGATCCTCGATCGCATTCCGGAGGTGGAGGCACACATGCCGCTGCCGGCGCCGAAGGGCCAGCTGTCGTGCGAGCAGGTCATCTTCGTGCCCCCGGGACGAATGGAGCCGGTGCTGCAGGGCATCCACTTCTCGCTGCCGGCCGGGGAGGCGCTCGGCATCATCGGCCCCTCGGCAGCCGGCAAATCGACCCTCTGCAAGATCCTGATCGGCACTTGGCAGCCGACCCGCGGCCGCGCCCGCCTCGACGGTGCCGACATCTTCACCTGGCATTCCGACCAGGTCGGTCCCTACATCGGCTATCTGCCGCAGGACGTCGAGCTGTTCGGCGGCACCGTCAAGGACAACATCGGGCGGCTCTTGCCCGACCCCGATCCTGACGAGGTGGTGGAGGCGGCGATCATCGCCGGCGTCCACGACATGATCCTGCGGCTGCCGGGCGGCTACGAGACCGAGATCGGCGAGGCCGGGGCGTTCCTGTCCGGGGGCCAGCGGCAGCGGATCGGACTCGCCCGCGCCCTGTACGGCAAACCGAAGCTGATCGTCCTCGACGAACCCAACGCCAGCCTCGACGCCGAGGGCGAGGAGGCCTTGATCGGTGCCATGGATACCGCCAAGGGATGGGGCGCGACGGTGATCATCGTCGCCCACCAGCCGCGGATCCTGAGGCCGGTCGACAAGCTCCTGGTGCTGCGCGACGGCCGCATGGAGATGTTCGGACCGCGCGACGAGGTGATCGCCAAGCTGCGTCCGAAACCGGTCAACCCGGCGCCGCCGGCACAGCGCGCCGTCGGCCGCCAACCCGCCCCGGCGCCGACGGGCGCGGCCGGCGAGTAGGCGGCACCGCGACAACCGGAGGAGGGTCTGAGATGTCGAACGATCTTGAGAAGTCGGGTGCCGGCCTGCCCGAAGGGCCGTCGTCCGGGGAAACGCTGCCGGTCAAGGCGGTCACCGCCCAGCGGGTGATCGTCGCGCCCAAGATGCCCGAGGTGACGCCGCTGAAGCGTGATCTCAGCGGCACCCGGTGGCTCGGCATCGGCATCATCGCCGCCTTTTTCGGGATCGGCGGCGGTTGGGCGGCGACCGCGCCGCTCTCCGGAGCCGCCATCGCCCACGGTTTCGTCAGTCCCGAGGGCAGCCGACAGAACGTTCAGCACCTGGAGGGAGGCATCATCCGCGAGATCCGGGTCACCGAAGGCGATCGGGTGAACCCCGGCGACGTCCTGATGGTGCTGGAAGACGTCCGCGCCCAGGCCGAAGTCGGCGCCTTCGTGAGCCGGTTGCGCAGTTACGCCGCCCAGGAGGCCCGCCTGCGCGCCGAACGCAACGGCAGCGAAATCGTCGATTTCGACCACCCGTCGCTGGCCGACACCATGGATCCCCAGGTCCAGAAGGTCGTCGCCCAGGAGGTCAGCCAGTTCGAAGCGCGCAAGGCCGGCGACCTCAGCCGCAAGGCGATCCTCGGTCAGCGCGTCGCCCAGCTCGAGAAGCAGATCGACGGCGCGCGGCGGCAGTTGGAGGCGAACAGACGGCAGAACGCTTACATCCGCGAGGAGATCGCCGCCAAGCAGACGCTGCTCGGCAAGGGGTTCGCGACCAAGCCGGACCTGTTGCGACTGCAGCGCGCCGAGGCCGAGTTGATGGGGGGCGAGGGCGAGCTGTTGTCGCGCATCGCCCGCGCCGAGGAGACGATCACCGAGACCAATCTGCAGATCCTCGGCATCAGGATCAATCGCGCCGAGGAGGTCGACCAGGAGCTGTCCCAGGTCCAGGCGAGACGGATCGAGGTCGAGGAACGTCTGAAGGACAGCCTGGACCGGCTGACCCGCACGATGATCACCGCCCCCGTCGCCGGCACCGTCCTCGACGTCCGGTTCAAAACCCCGGGCGGCGTCGTCCGGCCGGGCGAGCAGGTGCTGGCCATCGTGCCCAGCGAGGACGACCTGATCATCGACACCCAGGTCGCGCCGGGCGACATCGACAACGTGCATACCGGGCTCTCCGCCTATGTGATGTTCCCGGCGTTCTCGCGCCGCAACACCCCCCGCATCGACGGCGAGCTGATCTACGTTTCGGCGGACTCCTTCCAGGACGACAAGACCGGCCGTCGGTTCTACCGCGCGAAGGTCAAGGTCGATCGTCACCGCCTCAAAGAGATCGCACCGCACGTCGATCTGCAGCCGGGCATGCCGGCGGAGGTGTTCATCACCACCGCCGAACGAACGGTGCTCGAGTATCTGATCGAGCCGTTCACGATGATGCTGGAGCGCAGCTTTCGCGAGAGCTGATCCGATCGCCTGGGCGTGATCCCGGAACGGGGCGGGCGGCGCGACGCCCCCCCGTCCTGCCGGTCGCATCTTGTCCCAGCTGTCCGGGGTTCCCATCTTCCGACCGGGCTGATCGAGGGAGACCGGCGATGGAATGGCGCCATTCCCGCATCATCAGCACCGCCGTCGGAGAGGTGGCGGCGGTGGCCGAAGGCGACGACGGATGGGAAGCGCTGCCGTTCGGGTTCGACGGCGGCAGCCGCGGCTCGTTCGCGACCCGCGACGAGGCGATCCAGGCGGTCGAGAGCATCCTCGGCGACGTGATCTGCTGCGTCGGCCATCTCGCCGAGGACTCGGACCGGTAGCCGCACCGCGACCGAGCACTCACGTCTCGGTGAGCGACCATCGTGAGCGGCAGGTCGGTCTTTGAGATTGCCGCAGCCGGACGCTAATCTGATCCGAGCGAACCCGGCACCAGGACCTGCGCACGGAGATGGCGCCGAGAAGGGGTCTTTACTCCCCGTCCGGGGAGTTCGTATTGTGGGAGCCGGGTCCGATCGAGGGGCCAAGCGACGAGCCGCGTCGTCGCCGTGGGATCCAAACCAACCGGCGGCAAGCCGGGACGACGAAACCGTGGAGGAAACGCGAAGGAGCAAACCATGGTAAGCGACAGGGTGACGGGAAGCGCCTCGGAGGCGTCCATCCACGGGCAGCCCGACAAGCGATGGCTGGGGGTGCTGCTGTGCGCGGTGTCGGCGACGCTGACGCTGATGCTCGGCGCAATGATCGCCAGCACGGTCCTGACCCGTGGCGATGCCGGCATGATCGCCGAGGAGCGGGAATTGCTCGACAGCTTCAAGCCTGCGGCCGGACCCGACCGTCGATGACCGGCGACCCGCCGGGCACGGGACGGGGTCATCGGGGCGGGCGACCGCCGTCGATCAGATGGCGATCGCGTCGGCGAGGTGCTGCGGCATCTCGCGCAGGCTGAGACGCGTCAGATCCTTGCCGATTTCGGCGGCGATGAGGCGGCGCGTGCGGGCTTTCAACGCCGTCCTCAGCTTGCCGAGGATGGCCGGCGGGGCGACCAGCACCAGCCGGTCGAACGCCCGGCGGTCGGCGCCCCGCTCGATTGCCGCCGCGACGTCACGGACGAGCTGGGTTTTCTCGTGGTCGTGGCGGTCGGTCTGCGGTTCGACGCCGTGACTGGCGACCGCGCCGCCGCCGGCATAGCGGCCGGGCCGATCGCTGACGAGGTCCGAGGTCGGCAGGCGAGAGGCCGCGAAATCCCGCCGCAACGCCGGCCTCAGCCCCTTCCCGGCTCCCTCGTTGACGGCGATCCGCGCCCGTGCCCCATCGGCGATCACCACCCAGGTCCTCGTGGCCCTCATTGTCGTCTCCCGTCGCGCTGTCGCTGTCCGGCCCGTCTCGCCGGCCTGTCTCGCCGTCCGTCGGCCCGCAGGGAACTCTAAGCCAGCTGGTTTTTTGTGGTCAATATCGATGCCGCCGCGAACGCGTGTCGCCGGCCACGCCTTGGCAAGCTCGGATCGTTGTGTATGATACGCCGCCAATCCGAACCCGGAGGCGGCATGGACATCCCGGAGGCGCTGGCATTCGACGACGTGTTGCTGGTGCCGGCCGCATCGGCGGTATTGCCCGGTGACGTCGATACCGCCACCCGCCTGACCCGCGCCGTGGGCCTCCGCATCCCGCTGATCTCGGCGGCGATGGATACCGTCACCGAGAGCGCGTTGGCGATCGCCATGGCCACCGCCGGCGCGATCGGTGTCGTCCACAAGAACATGGAGCCCGAGTCCCAGGCCGCCGAGGTCCGTCGGGTCAAGAAGTTCGAATCCGGCATGGTCGTCGACCCGATGACGATCGGCCCGCGGGCCACCCTCGCCGACGCGCTGGCGCTGATGCAGGCACACGGGTTCTCCGGCGTGCCGGTGGTCGAACCGGGCAGCGGCCGGCTGCTCGGCATCCTCACCAACCGCGATGTCCGCTTCGCCAGCGATCCTCGCCAGCCGGTGAGCGAACTGATGACCCGCGACACCCCCGAACGTCCGCTGGTCACGGTCCGCGACGGCGTCGACCGCGAAGAGGCGAAGCGGCTCCTGCACAAGTACCGGATCGAGAAGCTTCTGGTGGTCGACGACGCCTACCGCTGCGTCGGGCTGATCACCGTCAAGGACATCGAGAAGGCCGCTCGGTTCCCCAACGCCTGCAAGGACGAGCAGGGGCGGCTGAGGGTCGCGGCGGCCACCGGTGTCGGCGACCAGGGTCTCGCCCGCGCCGCGGTGCTGATCGACGCCGAAGTCGACGTCATCGTCGTCGATACCGCCCACGGCCATTCCTCCGGCGTCATCCGTGCGGTGGAGCGAATCAAGGCGCTCAGCAACTACACCCAGGTGATCGCCGGCAACGTCGCCACCCCGGAAGGGGCGCGGGCGTTGATCGACGCCGGCGCCGATGCCGTCAAGGTCGGCATCGGACCCGGTTCCATCTGCACCACGCGGATGGTCGCCGGCGTCGGGGTGCCGCAGTTCTCGGCGATCCGTGAGCTGGTCGAGGTCTGTCGCGACCATGACGTGCCGTTGATCGCCGACGGCGGCGTCCGCTACTCGGGCGACCTCGCCAAGGCGATCGCTGCCGGCGCCGACAGCGTCATGCTCGGCTCGCTGTTCGCCGGCACCGACGAGAGCCCCGGCGACGTGTTCCTCTATCAGGGTCGCTCCTACAAGAGCTATCGGGGGATGGGCTCGATCGGCGCGATGGCCGTCGGCTCCGCCGACCGCTATTTCCAGCAGGAGGTGGCAAGCCCGCTGAAGCTGGTCCCGGAGGGCGTGGAAGGCCGTGTTCCCTACAAGGGGCCGGTCGCCAACGTCGTCCACCAACTGGTCGGCGGCCTCAGCGCGGCGATGGGCTACACCGGCAACCGCACCATCGCGGAGATGCAGCGCAACTGCACGTTCCGCAGAACCACCGCCGCCGGGCTCCGCGAGAGCCACGTCCACGACGTGACCATCACCCGCGAGGCCCCCAACTACCGGGCCGGCGAATGACGGCGGCGGGCACGTCGGTCGCCGGGGGCGGAGCACCTCCCGCCTTAACGCCGCCTTAACCCGGTCGCCGCGACCCTCGGTGGCCATCGACAGAACGACGGGCCACAGCACGGAGCCGACCATGGACGACCGATTCCCCGACGCCGCCTACATCGACCCCTCGGCCCGCATTTTCGGCAACGTCGTCATCGGCGCAGGATCGAGCGTCTGGCCGCTGGCGGTGATCCGCGCCGAGACCCACGCGGTCGAGATCGGCCGGTTCACCAACATCCAGGACTTCGCCATGATCCACATCGGCCAGACACGACCGACGATCATCGGCGACTATTGCTCGATCGCCCACCGCGCCACCCTGCACGGCTGCACCATCGGCAACAACTGCCTGATCGGCATGGACGTCACGATCCGCGACGGGGTCGAACTCGGCGACAACTGCATCGTCGTCAGCCGCGCGTACGTGCCCGAGGGGCTGGTGGTGCCCGCCAACTCGCTGGTCGGCGGCCAGCCGGCCAAGGTCAGCCGCGGCGACGCCCACTTCCTCCCCAACCGCTTCAACGCCTTGCTGTATCACCGCAACGCCCTCGCCTACGCCCGCGGCGACCACCGCGCCTGGACCGGCCCCGACTACGACGCCTTCGTCCGCGACGTCCGCGAGCGGCTGGAGGCCGAGTATCAGGCCCTCTACCCGCCCGTCGGCACGGACCCGGAGCCCGTCGATCCGCTCGACGAGGGCAAGCCGCTGATCTGAGCGAGGCCGTCGAACAGCGCGGCGACCACCGCCTCGACCATCCGGTCGAGGTCGTCCGACATCCCCTCGTCGATCCCCATCTCGCGCCGCAGCCGCCGCTCCAGGTAGCCGGCCGCCGGCCGGTCGGTCCGCGCCCGCAACTCGGCGAGGAGATCGCAGCCGAGGCGGGAGGCGACGACCACCATCGAAGCGAGGTCGGCACTGTCGGCGGGATCGCCGGTCCCGGGCTCGCCCCGCGCGGCGACGATCCGCGCCACCGCCGCCGGCAGTCCCGGGCACATCTCGGCGGCGAGCCTCGCCGCCGCCGCGCGCGCGATCGCGTCCGCTTCGACTTCGTTCACGGTTGCCTCCTCCGGTTCGACCGCGCGATAGTACGCCATCGTCGCGCCTGCGCCCAGGAACCGGTCGACCCGATGGACCTGACGACGCTGTTCGGCATCATCGCGTTCGCCGCCGGCTGGTTGTTCTGGCGGCGGACGGACCCGCGCGAGCGCCTGGTGCGGCTGTTCTTCGGCGTGCTGATGTTCATGGGGGCCGCGATCGGGTTCCTGTCGCTCCTGCTGCGGCTGACGCGTTGAACGCCAGCGGCCCGCGCCATCACCGTTCCTCGACCGTCCGAGCCGCCGCGAATACAACCTGATGTTGAAAACCTCTTGCGTCGCAGCCGGCTTGGTACGATGATCCGCCCATGCAGCGCAACCTGAAGGGCGCACGGCGACCGCCTCGCCGCCCCCCCCACCGATCGGCCGCCGATCCCCGGCGCGGGGGATCCTCGCCCGATCTGCTGACGCCGACCACGGCGATCCCCGACATCGTCTGGCCGGCCCTGCCGACCGGCCGCGACGCGACCTTGCTGGCGCTGATGCAGCAGCTCGAGGAGAGCCAGTGGTGGCCGCCGGGGGCCATCGAAGAGATGCAGATGCGCCAGCTGGAGGAGTTGGTCGAGCACGCCGTCGGCACCGTTCCGTTCTACCGCGACCGCTTCGCCGCCCTCGCCGGAATGGCGCGCGGCGAGTTGACGGCCGCCGCCTGGCGCAACGTCCCGGTGCTGCGTCGCGCCGACATCCAGGATGCCGGCCCGGCGCTGTTCACCGCCGCGCTGCCGCCGGGACACGGGCGGACCTACGACGTCGTCACCTCCGGTTCGACCGGACGGCCGATCCATGTCAAGGGCTCCGGCATCGTCCATCTGTTCGGCCGCGCGATCAACCTCCGGTTCCAGTTCTGGCACCAGCGGGACTTCGGCGCCGCAACCGCGGCGATCCGGCGACTGAAGGCCGGCGAAGCCCGCTTCATCGCCGCCGGCAACGTCGCCGCCTGGGTGTCGGCGTTCGCGAGCGGACCGATGCACCTCTGCGATGTGATGCGACCGGTCGACGAGCAGGTCGAATGGCTGCGGCGACTGAACCCGCCTTATCTGCTCACCTATCCCACCAACCTCGCGGCGCTGGTCGAGCGTTCGAAGGCACTCGGCGTGACGTTCCCCGCCCTGCGCGAGGTCGTCAGCATGGGCGAAGTGCTGCAGCAGACCCAGCGCGCCTTCTGCGAACGGGAGTGGGGGGTGAGGGTGGTCGATCTCTACAGCTGCAACGAGCTCGGGCTGATCGCGCTGCAATGTCCCGGCCACGACCACTATCTGGTGCAGTCGGAAAACCTCTACGTCGAGGTCCTCGACGACGACGGCCGGCCGTGCGAGCCCGGCGCGGTCGGCCGGCTGGTGATCACCGACCTGCACAATTTCGCGAGCCCGTTGATCCGCTACGAACTCGGCGACCACGCCGAAGTCGGCGGCCCGTGCCCGACGGGGCGCACCCTGCCGGTGCTGACCCGGATCATGGGGCGCAGCCGCAACATGCTGACCCTGCCCACCGGCGCCCGGGTATGGCCGACGCTGACCGCGAGCCTGTTCCTCGCCGTCGCCCCGGTCCGCCAGTTCCAGGTGATTCAGCGGAGCCTGGACGCGATCGAGGTCAAGCTGGCGGTCGCCCGGCCGCTGACCGGGGAGCAGAAGCAGAAGCTCGCCGGCGCCCTTGCCGCCAAGTTCGGCTATCCGTTCGCCTTCACCTTCACCGAGGTCGCCGAGATTCCCCACGCCCCCAGCGGCAAGTACGAGGATTTCCGCTCCGAGCTGACGTAGCGGCCGATGGGACCGCCGGCCGGTCAGTCGGCCTGGGCGTCGGCGAAGGCGTCGAGCGCGTAGCCGGCGCCGCGCACGGTGCGGATGATATCGCCGTCGCCGTGTTCGCCGAGCGCCTTGCGCAGCCGGCGGATGTGCACGTCGACGGTGCGCAGCTCGACGTGGATGTTGCGTCCCCACACCTTGTCGAGCAGCTGCTCGCGGCTGTAGACGCGGTCCGGCCGTTCCATCAGCAAGCGCAGCAGGCGAAACTCGGTCGGTCCGAGGTGGATCGGCCGGCCGCCGCGGGTGACCCTGTGGGTGCCGAGATCCATGACGATGTCGCCGAAGGCGAGCTTCTCCTGGGTCAGGGCCGGGCTGCTGCGACGCAGGACGGCGCGGACGCGAGCCACCAGCTCGGTCGGCGAGTAGGGCTTGATCACGTAGTCGTCGGCACCGCTGTCGAGACCGCGGATGCGGTCCGCCTCCTCGACGCGGGCGGTGAGCATGATGATCGGCAGCGAGCGGGTCTCGGCGCGCTGGCGCAGGCGCTGACAGACGGCGAGACCGGTGGTGCCGGGCAGCATCCAGTCGAGCAGCACCAGATCGGGCGCGTGCTCCTCGATGCTGAGCAGGGCCTCGTCACCGTCGGATGCCATCACCGGCTCGAACCCCTCGCGCTCGAAGTTGTAGCGCAGCAGCTCCGCCTGCGCCTCTTCGTCCTCGACGATGAGGATCCTCGGCTTCACGGCGATCGCCCCCCGCCGCCGCCCCCGCCCGTCGCGGTCGGCCTGACCACCGTGAAGCTGGATGCGTCGTCCTTCTGCCGGTCTTCGGACGGAAACTTCCCCTGCACCAGGAACAGCACGTTCTCGGCGATGTTGGTGGTGTGATCGCCGATCCGCTCGATGTTCTTGGCGACGAACAGCAGGTGGGTGCAGGACGTGATGTTGCGAGGATCCTCCATCATGTAGGTCAGGAGTTCCCGGAACACGCTGGTGTAGAGGGTGTCCAGTTCCTTGTCCCGTTCCCACACCATTTCCGCCTTCTCGACGTCGCGGCCGAGGTAGGCATCGAGAACGTCCTTGATCATCTCCTGCGCCACCCGTCCCAGCCGGGCGACCGGGAACGCCGGCGGGACCGGCGGAAACTCCGCCAGCGCGGCGGTCCGCTTGGCGACATTCTTGGCATAGTCGCCGATCCGCTCGAGGATCGCCGACGTCTTCAGGGCGGACACGATCGCACGCAGGTCCGACGCCATCGGCTGACGCAGCGCCAGCAAGCTGACCGCGAGCTGATCGACCTCCGCCTCCATGGCGTCGATCCGCACGTCGGCCGCCGCCACCTGCGCCGCCTTGTCGGTGTCGCGCTTCAGCAACGCATCGATCGCATCGGCGAGCTGGGTCTCGGCCAACCCGCCCATCTCGGCGATCGTCTCCTCCAGCCGGTTCAGCTGTTCGTCGAACGACTTGACGATGTGCTCAGAGGTCATCGAGAAAACTCCGTTTGTCCGGATGCGCGGCGAGGCCTCAGCCGAAACGCCCGGTGATGTAGCCCTGGGTCCGTTCGTCGCGCGGATTGGTGAAGATCTGCTCGGTGTCACCGCATTCGACGAGCACGCCGAGATGGAAGAACCCGGTCCGCTGCGACACGCGTGCCGCCTGCTGCATCGAGTGGGTGACGATGACGATGGTGAAGTTGGTCCGCAATTCGTCGATCAGCTCTTCGATCTTGGCGGTGGCGATCGGATCGAGGGCGGAGCACGGCTCGTCCATCAGGATCACCTCCGGCTGGACGGCGATCGCGCGGGCGATGCACAGTCGCTGTTGCTGGCCCCCCGAGAGGCCGGTCCCCGGTTCCTCCAGACGATCCTTGACCTCGTTCAGCAACCCGGCCTTCTCGAGACTGGCGAGAACGATCTCGTCGAGCTCGGTCTTGCCGCGGGCGATCCCGTGGATGCGGGGCCCATAGGCGACGTTCTCGTAGATCGACTTCGGAAACGGGTTCGGCTTCTGGAACACCATGCCGACCCGCGCCCGCAGGTGCACGACGTCGATCTCCTTCGAGTAGATGTCGGTGCCCTCGAGCAGGATGCTGCCGGTGACGCGACAGATGTCGATGGTGTCGTTCATCCGGTTCAGACAGCGGAGATAGGTCGACTTGCCGCACCCCGAGGGCCCGATCAACGCCGTCACCTGGTGCTTGTTGATGGTCAGCGAAACGTCCGTCAGCGCCTGCTTCTGGCCATAATAAACGTTGACGTTCTCCGAGACGAACGCCGACTCCACGGAAATCGGCGCCGGCTTCGCCGCCGTTCCGGCCCTCGGCTCGCCGCTCGTCACCACTTCAGCCCTCAACGCACACATCGTTCCCGCTCCTACCATTTGCGCTCGAACCGTTTGCGAAGCAACACGGCGATGGCGTTCATCAACACCAGGAAGCCCAGCAGTACCATGATCGCCGCCGACGCCCGCTCGACGAACGCGCGTTCGGGCAGGTCGGACCACAGGTAGATCTGCACCGGCATCACGGTGGCCGGATCCAGGGGCCCCTGCGGGATGTCGACGATGAAGGCGACCATGCCGATCATCAGCAACGGCGCGGTCTCGCCGAGCGCCTGGGCCATGCCGATGATGGTGCCGGTGAACATGCCGGGCAGGGCCAGCGGCACCACGTGGTGGAACACCGTCTGCACCTTCGACGCGCCGACTCCCAGGGCCGCCTCGCGGATCGACGGCGGAACCGACTTCAGCGCCGCGCGGCTGGCGATGATGATGGTCGGCAGCGTCATCAGCGCGAGGACCATGCCGCCGACCACCGGCGCCGAGCGCGGCAGGCCGAAGAACTGCAGGAACACGGCCAGACCGAGGAGACCGAAAACGATCGACGGCACCGCCGCGAGATTGTTGATGTTGACCTCGATGATCTGCGTCCAGCGGTTCTTGGGCGCGAACTCCTCGAGATAGATCGCCGCCCCGACGGCGAGCGGAAAGGACAGCAGCAGCGTCACCAGCATGGTCCAGAACGAACCGGTCAGGGCCCCCCGGATCCCCGCCAGCTCGGGCGATCGCGAGTCCCCGGCGGTGAACAAGGTCCAGTTGAACCCGCGTTCGATCAGCCCGCGGTCCCGCAGCCGTTCGAACCACTCGATCTGCTTGTCCGAGACCCGTCGTTCCGCCTCGGGAAGATCGGCCCGGATATGGCCCTTGTTGAGCTGGTCGAAGTCGTCGGCGACGTGCATGCGCAGCGACACGCGCCGTCCGATGATCGAGCGCCCGTCTTCTTCGGCTTCCATCACCTCCCGGCGGATGTCGAACACGGCACCGGGGCTGATGATGCTCATCAGCGCACGGCGATCGGTTCTCGACGTCACCTCCGGGAAGAGATCGGTCATCGCCTGGGCGATCGGAAGGCGATAGTCCGCGGTCGACAGCAAGCGGCGCAGCTCTTCCGGGTCCGTCACCCCGTCGGGGTTGACGTCCTGGGGATAGAGGGTGATGTCGAGACGGATCGTCGTCTGCGTGAACGCGGGCAGGCCCTTGCTGATGATGTCGAAGAACAGGAACACCAGAAACACCAGCGCGAAGGCGATCGCCGCGATGCCATAGGCCCGAAACCGGCGCTCCGCCGCGTAGCGGCCGCGGAGACTGGCGGCCACCGCGGCCGACGCGCTGCGGCCAGGAACACCGCCGGCGGCGGGGGTCGTTATCGTTGCGTCACTCATATTGCTCTCGATATTTATTGACCACGTGGAGCGCGATCACGTTGAGCACCAGCGTCACGCAGAACAGCACCAGACCGAGGGCGAACGCCGCCAGGGTCTTGGGGCTGTCGAACTCCTGATCGCCGATCAGCAGCGTGACGATCTGCACGGTGACGGTGGTCACCGCCTGCAGCGGGTTGGCGGTCAGGTTGGCGGCGAGACCGGCGGCCATCACCACGATCATCGTCTCGCCGATCGCCCGCGACACCGCCAGCAGCAGGCCGCCGACGATCCCGGGCAGCGCCGCCGGAAAGATCACCCGCCTGATCGTCTCGGACTTGGTGGCCCCCAAGCCGTAGGAGCCCTCGCGCATCGACTGCGGGACCGCGCTGATGACGTCGTCCGACAGCGACGACACGAAGGGAATGATCATGATCCCCATCACCAGCCCGGCGGCGAGCGCGCTCTCCGAGGCGACGGTGAGGCCCATCGACTCCCCCCACTCGCGGAACAGCGGCGCCACGGTCAGGGCGGCGAAGAAGCCGTAAACCACGGTCGGGATGCCGGCCAGGATCTCCAGCAACGGCTTGACCGTCGCCCGGACCCGCGACGGCGCATACTCGGCCATGTAGATCGCCGAGAGCAGCCCGATCGGCGCCGCGACGCACATGGCGATGAAGGAGATCAGCATCGTGCCGGCGAGCAGCGGGATCGCCCCGAAGCGCCCCGAGGCGCCAACCTGGTCGGCGCGCAGCGCCATCTGCGGGCTCCATTCCACGCCGAACAGGAATTCGAGCGGGGATACCATGGTGAAGAAGCGTCCGGCCTCGAACACCAGGGAGAACACGATGCCGACGGTGGTCAGAATGGCGATCGTCGAGCTCGCGATCATCACGGCGGTGATCACCTTCTCGACGACGTTGCGGGCCCGCAGCTTCGGCGCGATGCGAAAGCGGGCATAGGTCAGCCCGGCGACGGCGAGGGCGATCACGGCCGCGCTCAGGGCGATCAGACTGGTCCGCTTCAGCCCGGCGTAGTGCTCGGCGGCGAGCCGTAGTTCGGGATCGACGACGCGGCCGACGATGTCACCCCTGGAGAGGTTGCGGATGTCGTTGATCATCAGCCCGAGCCGGTCGGGCGTCAGCGTGCGGGCGTCCTCGGTCAGGCCGGCGATCAGAAGCTTCTCGATGAACAGGGGCTCGAGGGCCAGCCACAAGCCCAGCAACAGCAGGGAGGGAATGCCGCACCAGACCGCCACGTAGTACCCGTAGTAGCCCGGCAGCGAATGCAGGTTGCGCGTCTTCCCGGAGACCGTCGCCACCGCCCGCGACCGCCCCATGTAGAAGCCGATGACGGTCAAGACCAGCAGAACCCCGACGATCGACAGCGTTGTCATTGTCCACCCATCCCCTCCGGCGGAGGCACCCTCCCCCTGACCGCCCGTCGCAACCCGTTGGACGCGACGTTCGGCGGCCCCCTCTCGAGCTCTCGACGCACACCCCCCGGGGCTTCCAACACACGCAGCCCCGGGGCGCCGTCCGCTGCGAGAGCGGCTACATCATCACGTTGGCGGTCAGGTTCATGGCATCCGAGCGGAACTTCGCACGCTCGGCATCGGGCATCGGGATCAACCCCTTGTCGGTCAGATAGCCGTCGGGGCCCCAGGCCTTCTCGCTGGTGAACTCGGCCAGGAACTCCCTGATCCCCGGGATGACGTCGGCATGAGCCTTCTTGGCATAGAGCAACAGCGGACGAGAGACCGGATAGTCGCCGCTGGCGATGGTCTCGAACTCGGGCACCACGCCGTTCACCTTGCTGCCCTGGATCTTGTCCAGGTTCTGCTCCAGGAAGCTGAAGCCGAACACGCCGAAGGCGTTCGGATTGGCTTCGATCTTGCGGACGATCAGAACGTCGTTC
>JBHJOP010000043.1:0-6399 GCA_050329575.1 Rhodospirillales bacterium
GCCCAAGTGCATGAAGCTGCGTTCCAGGTGGATGAACGGGAAGAAGCCGTCGATGGGCAGCTCCGGCGCCATCTTGACGACGCCGACCAACATCAGCGGCGCCACTTCGCCGGCGCCGCGCGCCATCGCCAGGATCAGGCCGGTCATCACCCCCGGCATCGCCCGTGGCATCACCACGTAGCGGATCGTCTGCCACTTGGAGGCGCCGCAAGCGAGCGAACCCTCCCGCATCGAGCGCGGGACCGCCGCCAGGGCTTCCTCGCTGGCGACGATCACCACCGGTACCGTCAGCAGCGCCAGCGTCAGCGACGCCCACAGGATGCCGCCGGTGCCGAAGGTGGGATTTGGCAGCCGCTCCAGGAAGAACAACTGATCGATGGTCGTGCCCATCGTGTAGGCGAAGAAGCCGAGGCCGAAAACGCCGTAGACGATCGATGGCACGCCGGCGAGGTTGTTCACCGAGATCCGCACCGCCGACACCAGACGACCCTGACGGGCGTATTCCCGCAGGTACAGCGCCGTGACCACCCCGAACGGGGCGACGAACACGACCATGATCAGGGTCATCGCAACGGTGCCGAAGATCGCCGGCAGCACGCCGCCCTCGGTGTTGGCCTCCCGCGGCTCACTGGTCAGGAACTCGACCCAGCGCGCGCCGTAGATCCCGAACTTCTCGACCCAGGAGAGATCATTCGCGGGATAGAAGCGGACGATCGTCGACAGGTTGAGTTCCTTGGTGCGGCCGCCGATCTCCTCGAGCACGATCCGGTTGCGATTGTCGACGGCGCGAATCTCCGCGGCCCGGGCGGACAGCACCCCGTACTGCTGCTCGAGGGCATCGATCCGCGGCTGGACCTCGCGCGCGACGGCGCGATAGTCGTCCGAGTCGGCGCCGTCGCGGATGGCGACGCGGCGAAGCCGCAGCCGTTCGCGCTCGATCCTGTGGTTGACCGCGCCGATGTCGCTCCGTTCGATGCGCCGGATCTGGTCGAACCGCTGCCGCGCCTCTCGCTGCGCGGCCCGGATGCCGGCGAATCCCAGCGTCGCGGGATCGACCTGCGCGTCGTCCAGGTACAACCCGACGATGCGGCCGACGAACGGTCCCCATTCCTGACGCTCGAAGAAGTAGAAGTCGAGCGGGCGCTCCTCCCGGTCGACTTCGAAGTCGGACACCCAGCGGAAGTCCTCGTTGTAGAGATCGTAGTTGCCGATGCGATAGAGGAGGCGGTGGGCATAGCCGTCCGCCTCCTCGATCGCGGCGCGCGCTTCCGGCGGCAGCGTCTGGCGCAGTTCCGGTCCGACGCGATAGACGTCGTCGCGGCTGGGTTCGCCCGCGACCCTGGTGCCGTCCGTGAGCACCACAACCACGATCGGTTTCGGCCAGAACGTGGTGATGCCGTTCCAGAAGATCATGGCGAGAAACCCGGCGATCAGGATGATGCCGAGCGCCAGTGCGCCGCCCATTCCCCACAGAACCGGCTCGCCGACCGCGGCGAGATCCGCCGTGTACGTCCGCACGGCGCGCCCTCGGCGCTCGGATCCTGTCGCCGCCGCATCCAGACCCTTGTTCATCGACCCCTCCGAGGACCTCACAACTGGAACGCGCGCTTGCGGAAGCGCAGCCGGATCACCTCCGCGACGGTGTTGATGACGAACGTCATGATGAACAGCGAGAGCCCCGCCAGGAACAGCATCCGGTACAGGGTTCCGTCCTGCACCGCTTCGGGGAGCTCGACGGCGATGTTGGCGGACAGGGTCCGCATGCCGTTGAAGATGTTCCAGTCGAGGACCGGCGTGTTGCCCGCCGCCATGACCACGATCATCGTTTCGCCAACCGCCCGCCCCATCCCGATCATGACCGCCGCGAACACGCCGCTGAGGGCGGTCGGCAGGATGACCCAGAGGGCCGTCTGCCAGGGGGTGGCCCCGGCGGCGAGACTGGCCGCGCGCAGGTGCGAGGGCACCGCATTGAGGGCGTCCTCGGCCAGCGTGTAGATCGTCGGGATGACCGCGAAGCCCATGACGAAGCCGACGACCAGGGCATTGCGCTGGACATAGGTGTCGACGATGCCACCGCGGGGATCGAACCCGAGGGATTCGAAAAGCCAGGCGAAGCTCAGGCTGGCCAGCGCCGCAATCGTCAGCACCGCCAGCCAGCGCGCGAAGTCGACGAGGCCGGCGCCGGATCGCCCGGACCGCCGCAGCACCAGCCGCCAGCGCTCCCCGAAGAAGCGGCGGAAGGCGAACGAGGCGAAGAACAGCGACAAGGGAAAGAGCAGGAAAGAGACGAACGGCAGACCGGTGCCGATCGAGCCGTTGGTCCAGGCCTTGAGGTCGCCGGCGAAGAAGACGTGCTCGAACGCCGGACCGATCCGATAGGCGAGCCACAACGACACGCCGATCACCGCGAACATCGGGCCGAACTTGGGCAGACCGTCGAGCTTCAACGCGAGCTGCGGCGGCAGCATCTGCCACAGGTAGGCGGCGAGCATCAGCCCGATCGGCAGGGCGATGAAGGCGAGAAGGACCGCCGCCACCCAGTTCTCGACCAGCGGCGCCAGGATCAGGGCGGCGATGAAGCCGAGGATGACGGTCGGCAGCGCCTCCATCATCTCCATCGTTGGCTTGACGGTGGCGCGGACCCGGCGGTGAACGAATTCAGACGTGTAGATGGCTCCGAGGAGGGCGATCGGGACCGCGAACAGCAGCGAATAGACGGTCGCCTTGACGGTGCCGAAGATCAGCGGCACCAGCGAGAACTTCGCCTCGAAGACGTCGGTGCCGGAGGACGACTGCCACGTGAAAGTCGGCTCCGCATACCCCTCGTACCAGACCTTCCCGAAGATCGTTCGCAGCGTCGTCTCCGGATGGGGGAACTTGAACGCCCAGAAGTTGACCTCCCCCGAGTCGTCGACGAGCACGGCGCCGTCGACGCGGGGGGTCAGCATGATTCTCGACGACCCGCTCCACTCGCCGCCCTTCGCGAACTCGAACAACACCTGATCGCTGGTCGAGTGGCGGACCCACCCCTCGCCGTTCGCCGCCTGGGTGACCAGCGCCTTCGACCGTTCGCTGACGGCGATGTCGACGACGGCCGCCGTGTGCGGCCGGTGGCTGCGGGCGCGCACCATGTGATAGCCGTCGACCGTGTCGACCCCTTCGGCCTGCAACCGGAAGAAGACGTCGACCGCGCCGTTGGAGCCACCGACGACGAGCGCCTGTTCGCCGACCAGAAACTGCAGCGCGGTGATCCGCACGCCGTCCGGAAACACCTGCAAGGTCTCGGCCAGCACGGGCGCATCGAAGTTGCGGGTATCGAACCGGTACAATCGGCCGGCCGCCGAGGCGACGTAGACGGCATCGGCGTGGGAGGTCATCGCCACCTCGGTGACCTCGGTGGCCGCCGGCAGCCCCGTCAGCTTCGCCGACCGGATCGTCGTGGCCTCCTTGCGGGTCAGCAGATTGACCCTGGTTTCCGCCCTGCTGATCCGCCCTTCCCCTCTGGCATCGAAGGTCACGAACGAACGGGTCGGCCGTTCGACGGTGCCGCCGATCCGGTAGTCGATGGCGACGATCGGCGCGTCCGCCACTTTCTGGGGGTCGCCGATCGTCGCCTTCAGTTCGACACGCCGGAACTGGTTGCCGGGCAGCAACGAGAACACCGCCCCGTCGCCGAGGCGATCGCGGTCGTCCAGGGGCTGCAGCCCCGGCGGCAGATTGGCTGCCGGAATCACCTGCACATCGAAGCCGGCGGTGCCGAAGCGAACGCTGCCGTCGTCGAAGGCGAACGCAAGCTGATCGCGACGGACGACTCCGCCCACCGCGGTCGCGCTGCGGTCGCCGAAATCGAGACGGCCGGCACTGACCGGCCGCCCGGTGCCGAGGTGGAACGAGCTGACCAGGCCGTCGGCGGTGACCCGCACGCCGAGGGTGCGGTACTCATCGGCGTTGACCCACGCCAGCGGTTTCGGCGGCTGCACGGTGAAGGTGCGGTGGCCCTCCAAGCTGCCACCCGCGGCCAGCGGCAGGGCGACGCGGACGAGAAACACCATGATGCCGACGACGGCGAGGATGACGAGAAGTCCCCCGACGGTGATCGACCAGCCGGCGATCTTCTCGCCGACGATCACCGAACGGGCGGTCTTCTTGTTGCGACGCCGCCCCGGAATGCCGCTCGGGCGCGCTTCGGGCGCGGGCGTCGCGGCAACCCCGTAATCTGGAGGCGGCATCAGGGTCTCCCTGCTGCGAACCGCGAACGCCTTGCTCAGTACTCAACTCAGTACTGCTGGGCGGTGGCAAGCGCCGGGGCGTGTAGAGGTGCGCGCGTTGAATGGAGGTCGGGGTGGCGTATGGCCTTGCCACCCCGACATGAAAGGCGAAAACCCTGGGCTCGTCTACTTCAAGCCGAAGGCCTTGAGGTCCTCGTCGGCGATCACCGCGGTGACCGGGAAGTAACCGTCCTTGATCGTCGCCGCCTGTCCCTGCTGCGAGTAGACGAAGCGGACGAACTCGCCCCTCACCGGATCGAGCGGCTGGTTCGGGTTCTTGTTGACGTAGATGTAAAGGAAACGCGCGATCGGATAGTCGCCCGTGTAGGCATTTTCGGCCGTCGCATCGAAACATTCGCCGTCCGCCGTCGCCTTCAGCGGCACCGACCGCACGTCGGCGGTCTTGTAGCCGACGCCGGAATAACCGATGCCGGCGAGGTCGGAGGCAACACCTTGAACAACCGTCGAAGAACCCGGCTGTTCCTTGACCTCGTCCTTGTAGTCGCCGTCGAACATCGCGACTTCCTTGAAGTAGCCGTAGGTTCCCGAAGCCGAATTGCGGCCATAAAGGGAAATCGGCTTGCTGGCCCACTCACCGGTCAGCCCGACATCGCCCCAGGTCTTGATGTCGCTGTCGTAACCGCCCTTGCGGGTTTTGGAGAAGATGGCGTCCACTTGTTGCATGGACAGGCACTCGATGGGGTTGTCCTTGTGGACGTAGACGGCGAGCGCATCGACGGCGGAGCGGATCGGCGTCGGTTGGTAGCCGAACTTGCCTTCGAAATCCTCCACTTCTTTCGACTTCATCGGCCGCGACATCGGACCGAATTGCGCGGTGCCGGCGATCAGCGCGACCGGCGCCGTCGAGGACCCCTTGCCCTCGATCTCGATCTTGACGTTGGGATACTGCGCCTGGAAGCCCTCGGCCCACAGCGTCATCAGATTGTTCAGCGTGTCCGAGCCGATCGACTTGAGGTTCCCCGAGACGCCGCTCACCGGCGCGTAATTCGGCAGGTTGGAATCGACTTCCACGGCGTGCGCGAAGCCGCCGAGCGCCAACCCGACGGTGGCCGTCAGGGCGACGGCCTTCATCCTTGCAAACATGCTCCTCTCCTTCATTCCTCTTGAGCAAATGAATCGGATCGAACGGAGCCGGTCTAGGTCTCCGGCCGTCCACTCCAAGGATCCGACAGCCGATGAACGAACGACGCTGTGCCGACGTCGGAGGACAGCCGGATCCAAAACTACCGTCGCAGCTTGGCGCTACGGTTTGATGACGAAATCGTGACCTAAAGGTGACAATAACGTGACACTTTCATGACTGACCCAAACGAGGCGTCAGTTTCCGTTGTCACCCGATGGCTGTTCAACCGGCGCGACAAGCCGTTCAGGCAACACGCAAAACCGCGAGCGATTGCCATCCGCGTCGTTCCAGGGCACTATTAGCAATTGCGAATAAACATCAATCGTTCTTTGTCGAGGGAGTACGTCCATGAAGCGATGTGACCGGCTCATAGATGTGGGCCGCAGGCAGTTTCTTGCCGGGGCGGCCGTGGCCGCCGCCGGCGCGGCGGCCACGGCCCTGCCGGCGCGGAGCGCTGGTGCGGGTCCAAGCCCGGCGCTCGTCGACTACCCGTCCATCAAACTGGCCAACCTCACCGATCTCCAGGTCGACCAGCCGTTCGACGTCGCCTATCCCGACGGCGACTCGCCGGGAGTGCTGTTGAAGCTCGGCCGCGCCGTCGACGGCGGTGTCGGACCGGACGCCGACATCGTCGCCTTCTCCACCCTCTGCCCGCACAAGGGCTTCCCCCTGCACTATGTGGCGGATGACAAGAGCCTCGACTGCCCGGGCCACTACTCGCGCTTCGACTGCGAGAAGCAGGGCATGCAGATCTGGGGGCAGGCGACGCAAAACCTGCCACAGTTCCGCCTCCGGGTCGATGACGCGGGCGACATCTACGCCGAAGGCGTGGATGAGCTGATCTACGGTCGTCTCAACAACGTGCTCGCGGGCTGAGGGAGGTCGTCATGGCATTCAAGCGCGAAATCAGCCGGTTGCCGATCCCGCCGAAGGACGCAACGGTTCAGACGGTCGTCTGTCACTTCTGCATCGTCGGCTGCGGCTACA
>JBHJOP010000063.1:0-35574 GCA_050329575.1 Rhodospirillales bacterium
AAGAACAGCCATGGCGCCCTGGAACTCGTCGACCGGGCGCAGGGCGTGGCCCGCGAGGTGGTGCTGAAGATGGAGCGCGCCCGCATCGGATCGGTATTCGCGTTCGACGCCTTCCCCACCGTGACGCCGAAAGATGTTGCCGAGATCGGCCTTTACCGCGACAACGATCTTCCCGGCGGCTTCGCGGAAGTGGAAGTGTTCGGCGGGGTGGAGTCCGGCGAGCGGTTGTTCGCGCTGGCATCGGATGCGACTGCGCGGGCCGAACAGCGCCGCCGCCAAGCCGTCTACGTGGAGAGGTTGGCGGACCTACCGCTGGCCGAGAGGGTGCTCAGGAGCCTCTGCTGACGGCGAACAGCCGGGATGAGAGGCAGAGGCGGGAGGAGCGGGAGGATGAGTGACGTCGAGGCCGTGATCCTCGCGGCCGGTCGCGGGTCGCGGATGGGCAAGGTCGGAGAGCTTCATCCGAAGGCGCTGTTGCCGATCGCCAACCGGCCGGCGATCACCCATCACTTCGATCTTCTGCGGCGGCTCGGCATCGGGCGCGTCTTCGTGGTCGTCGGCCATCGCAGCGACCTCCTGGTGGCAGCGGTCGAGCGGATGCCCCTCGACGACCTGCGGGTGACGTTCGTCGATCAGGGCGACGCGCGGGGCAGTGCGCACGCCCTCGGCCGTCTCCGCGACCGGATCGGCGGCGCCTTCGTGGTCCTGCTTGGCGACTACCTGTTCGACTGCGCCGATCCTTCGCGCATGCTCGCACGCCTGCGCGATGGATCGGCGGGCGCGATCGCCTGCAAGGAAGAGACGGACCGCGACATGATTCGTCAGGCCTGTCTGGTCGAGGCGGCGGAAGACGGCCGCGTCCGGACGATCGTCGAGAAACCGGTGGCGCCGCACGGCCGACTGAAGGGGTGCGGCTTCTATGCTTTCCAGCCGGAGATCTTCGACGCGGTCGCCCGCACGCCGCGCACCGCGCTGCGCGATGAATACGAGTTGACGGTGGCGATCGAGATCTACCTCGGGATGGGCCGGCCGTTCCACGCCGAACCGATCATCGCTTGGGACGCCAATCTCACCCGGCCGGATGATCTCCTTGACTGCAACCTCCGCTGGCTTTCTCGCCTCGGCGCGGACAACCTGGTCGCCGAGACCGCCTCGCTGCAGGGGCGGTTGTCGCTGCGCCGGACGGTGGTCGGTGCCGGTGCTCATCTCAGCGGCGAGGGCCGGCTCGATCAGGTGCTCGTCTTTCCGGATTCCGCCTCGACGGTCACCGACGACGTCTCGCGAACGATCTTCATTGGCGACTGCCGGGTGTCTTGCGCTGGCGGCCGAGAGTGAATACTGTCGCGCATGAAGTTCATCAACCGAGGGAGGGGTTGCAGATGACGACGCCAATTCCGTGGGATCGCATCATCGAGATCAGGGATCGCGAAGCGCTGGTTCTGGTCAGCCGCGTGTTCGAGGCACAGATCAACATCGCCGAGGCACAGCTGGTCCAACTCAAGGAGCTCAAGAACGCCATCGACGAGCGCCTCAAGACCATGCGGAAGTGATCCCGACCCTCCTCGGCTGGTGATTGCCGGCGAAAGCATGAAAAGGCGGCCTGCCGACCCGCGGTGGGAAGACCGGCCCCTTGAGTGGCCCTCGCTCGCAGGACGGGTGCGGGGGAGCGGGAGCGAGCGAAGGCGGAACAGCAAGGGGCCGGGTTCGGGTCAGGTCCTTCCAGGAGGCTGTGTTTTCCTGGGAGCGCACTAGACATCGGATCTCTATGTCGGGCTACCTCCCTAATCTGGTAGGCCTCGGGCTGCGAGGGCGGAGCCCTCACCAGCCGAGGCGCAGGCCGCCCTTCACCCCGTCTTCGAAGCGGTCGATGTAGACCGCGACCGTCGCCAGGTCGGCGCGGCCCCCGACCATCGCCCGGTAGTCCTGCCAATCCCGCCGCGGGGCCGCGGGTTGCGTCCAGATGTTGATCTCGCCGCCGGCCAGGGCGGCGGCGCCGGTGATCACTCCGTCCGACGGGTTGCCCCACAGGCCGACGAGCGTGCCAGCAGCTGCCGCCAGCGCTGCGTTTCCGGCGTGCACTTCCCAGGAGGTCCGCTCAGCCGCCCGATCGGCGTTGCGCCGGAGCCGATCCTCGGCGGCGCGCAGCTTTGCGATCCTCTCGTCCCGGCTGGTCTCCGGAAGCTCGCGGATCGGATCGGCACCGTGCCGGGCCTGCAATGGCCGCAACATCAGATCGGCGACGCCGATCGCTCCCAGCGCGGCGTTGGTGGCGAGATTGACCCGGTCGTCGTGATTGTCGATGGAGGCCGCGATCGCGCCCTGCACGACGGCCGACCCGGCGTTGACGGTCATCCAGCTCCAGTACCAGATCCGGCCGTGGGTGCGGCTGGCGTCCAGCCGCTGCTCGATGAAGCGGATCCGGCGGTCGAGCTCGGCGTCGGACAGCTCGGTGTCGAGCGGCGTCAGGGCGTCCTGAGCCCGACCGGGCACCGCTGCCGCGAGGGTGAACAACGTCAGGACGACGACGAAAGCACCTCGGACCGCAGGGTTCCGCATGTCGCACTCCTCTCTCAGGGCGCCGGCCAGGCAGCGGCGCGACCCGCTCTCGACGCCCTTCGCCAGCGCCTATGCTAGAGGGCGATCGAAATCATGAGAAGCGAACCTTCGCATGAAGCGAAGGCAGGACGGTTGCTTTCCTGCCCAAATGTGTCGCGCCTGCCCAAATGGGTCGCGGAAGAGACACAGCGACGGCGCCGCGACCGCTATTCCGACCGAAGGCGTCATCCGAATCGATCATAAGGGTGGTGGCAAACGGCCGCTTCTGCTAGAATACCCTATCCATTTGGTCGGACATATCTAGCCGTCGCCGCGGCAGAGCGTGCGATATCGCCGACCCGAGTAATCGCAACGAGGGCCGAGCGCCGAGAGCGGGTGCGCGTCTCGCTTGGCGCCACGCATGGGGCGAGGCCCCAGCCAGGGAGGGTGTCATGATACGAGCCGTCACACGATTGGCCGGGGTGGGGATCGCGGTCCTGTCGGGGTTTCTCGTCGCCTCGGACGGAAGCGTCGCGAACGCGGGACCGACGGCGGTCGCCGCCGCTGACGTCGAGTTCGTCGAAGTCTGTCTCGGGCCGTCAGGGCGCCCCGACAAGCAGAAGGTGGTGAGTCTGCCGAAGCGAGCCGCCATGCGGCTGATCGAACGGGGTAAGGCGACCGCCGGCCCGTGCACGCCGGCAACCCTCGTATGCAACGGCGACAAGGTGCGGGTCGGCTGCGGCGAGGTTGCGACGATGCGTGCCGACGCCATCCTTCAGAGCGAGCAGGAAGAGGAGATCAACGCCCTGGTGCTCAAGGACGAAGGGCCGCGGTTGCCGATCGACGACCGCACCTCGGTGCCGCCGCGCCCGTCGGTGATGGGCCAGTGCATCGATGATGCTTATGCCCAGGAAGCCGAGGTCGGTTATGCCTATGCCATCGCCCAGAACGGCCAACTGGCCGACACGGGCGCCGGCGGCTTCGCCGTGGCACCTTGGGAGGACGATCCGAGCGTGGTAATGACCGAAGCGACGCGCATGACCATCGCCAGCGTTTCCAAACCGATCACCGCGGTGGCGGTGATGAAGATGTTGGAACAGTTCCCGGCGCTGGGGCTCGACGATCCATTCTATCCGCTGATCGCCGGCAAGTTCGGGGGCCCCTTTTTCTTCGGCGACGGGACCATCGCCGACATTCCCGGACCGGGCGTCGACCAGGTAACGATCCGCCATCTCCTGACCCACCGCAGCGGCCTGAAACCCGGCCTCGGTTGCGGCTTCGCCAAGCTCGGAACGCTGCTGGCGATCGGCGTGGTCGGCACCCCGGGCAGCACCTACGACTACGAGAACTCCAACTTCTGCCTGTTGCGGGAGGTCGTCGAGCAGGTCACCGGCATCGACTACGTCGACTACGTCGAGGCCAATATCCTGCAGCCGATGGGGATCGCGGCAATGTCGTGCGAGGAGGACGACGTCGAGCCGGCGCGCTATTACAACACCATCCAGGGGCCCGGCACCACCTTCGGCGATTACGTCGGCACGTGCAGCGCCTACGGCTGGTATGCGTCGGCGATCGATCTCGCCCGCTTTCTGGCCAATGTCCGCTTCAACACCGTGCTCACCCAGGCCTCGCAGGATGCGATGCTCGGCGACTGCCCGAACCCCGGCGACACGGGCGACTATTGCCTGGGCTGGATGCGGCGGGACACCACGATCGGCCTTCATCATTTGCACAACGGTGACTGGTTCACCGGTGATCCCTGCGCCCCAAGCGGCGGCGACATCGGTGGCATCGTGGTTGTTCCGTCGGAATGCCGCAAGGGGTTCAACGGCACGATCATGCAGCTTCCCCTCGGCATCGACGCCTCGTTGCTGGTCAACACCCGCGAAGGCACCAATTTCAACCCGGGGCTGAAGAGCGAGGTCACCATCCTCAGGGAATGCTTCAAGCAGGCTTTTCTCGACGCGAACCCGGGCAGCGTCGTGGTCGGCGGTGCACAGGGCTCCGCTCGGAGCGGCGTCGGAGCCACCCGGTGACGGTCGAGGGTAACGGTTGTCACAGCCAATGGAGGATGCCGAGGGCCGTGATCCAGAGTGCACGACGGGTCGCGAAAACGCCTGTCGGGGGATCATCGTCCTCCCTCCTCCGCTGTGCCCGCCGGGCCGACTCCGAACGCCACCCATCGGCGCTCGCGCAGCGACCGCGAAGAGAACCCCGGAACCCCGCTGCATCGGCATCGACAACCTCCTCCGAGCCGAGCCGCCTGACAGCGGTGATGAGGGGACGTCTCAGGACACCAACCGATCACGTGATCGTAGCCGGCCGCACCCCCTTTTGGTGGGTCGCGAACTGGAGGCCCGGTGTCGCTCATGGCGTTTGTTCGCCGCCGCCGAAGCGGCCGAGGCGGTGTGCGAGCACTGGGCCATCGAGAACCGCCTGCATTGGGTGCTCGACGTCACCTTCGGCGACGACCAGTCCCGCCTCCGGAAGGGCCACGGCGCCCGCAACATGGGCACCGTCCACCACTTCGCCCTCAACCTCGTCCGCGCCGCAAGCGACAGGCGCTCCATCAGGCCACGCAGAAAACGCGCACGATGGTCGGCCCGCCACCTCAACAGCCTCCTCTCACCCGCCCCTCGTGACTTGGATTCGGAGGCCTCCGGCACCTCCCCAGGGCGATTGACGGTTGACTTCGCACCCTGTTGCCGTGAAAAGCTGGCGGGTGGCAGTGCCGGGGCGAGACCCTCCGCGCCGAACCGGTGCGGCTCGCGCCCACATTTGCGAACCCAACGCAAGGCCGATGCAGCGACCTACCGTCACCGATCCGACTATCGCCCCGGTGACTCCGCTGCCAGTCGCCTCGCCGCTGCCGCGCGACGTCGAGGTTTCATTCGAGTTCTTCCCGCCCAGGACCGAGCAAATGGAACGCCAGCTGTGGAGCTGCGTCGAACGCCTCGCCACCCTAGAGCCGCGTTACGTGTCGGTCACCTATGGCGCCGGCGGCTCGACCCGCGAACGGACCCACGCCACCGTTCTTCGCCTTCGCCGGGAAACCGATCTCGAGCCGGCGGCGCACCTCACGTGCGTCGGCGCGACGCGCGACGAGATCGACGAAGTGGCGCGGCGCTACTGGAGCGCGGGCATCCGCCACATCGTCGCCTTGCGCGGCGATCCGCCGGAAGGCATTGACCGCTACGTTCCCGATCCGGCCGGCTATGCCTATGCCTCCGACCTGGTCGCAGGGCTGAAGCGGATCGCCGATTTTGAGATCAGCGTCGCCGCCTATCCGGAAACCCACCCCGAGGCGGCGAGCCCCGAGGCCGACATCGACAGCCTCAAGCGCAAGCTCGACGCCGGCGCCAGTCAGGCGATCACCCAGTTCTTCTTCGATGTCGACGTCTTCTTCCGTTTCCTCGATCGGGCGCGCGCCGCCGGCATCACCGTGCCGATCGTGCCGGGCATCCTGCCGGTGACCAACTTCGCCCAGGTCGTCCGTTTCGCGGCGACGTGCGGTACCGCCATCCCGACCTGGATGGCGGACTTGTTCGAGGACCTCGACGACGATCCCGAGACCCGCAAGCTGATCGCCGCCTCCGTCGCCTGCGAGCAGTGCCGGGCGTTGCACGCCGCCGGCGTCACCCGGTTCCATTTTTATACCCTCAACCGTGCCGACCTCACTTTTGCGATCTGTCATGTTCTCGGCCTGGGACCGCGTCACCGAGCCGAGGCGACGCGGGCGGCGGCACGAGCCGTCGGTGCGTGACCATGGATCGCGACCGTCGCATCGCTGCATTGAAACGCGCGCTGGCGCAGCGGATCCTCGTTCTCGATGGCGCGTTGGGCACGATGATCCAGAAATGCGGGCTCGACGAGACGGATTACCGCGGCACGCGGTTCGCCGACTGGCCGCAGGACCTCAAGGGCAACAACGATCTCCTCAACCTGACCCGGCCGGCCGTCGTCGGCGAGATCCACGACGCCTACCTCGCGGCCGGCGCCGACATCGCCGAGACCAACACCTTTAGCTCGACCCGCATCGCCCAGGCCGACTACGGCATGCAGGAGTTGGCCCGCGAGCTCAATGTCGAAGGGGCACGCATCGCCCGCGAAGCGGCCGATACCTGGACGGACCGGCAGCCGGAAAAGCCCCGCTTCGTCGCCGGCGCCATCGGGCCGACCAACCGCACCGCCTCGATCTCCCCGGATGTCAACGACCCCGGGTTCCGCAACGTTTCCTTCGATGACCTGACAGGCGCCTACCGTGAGGCCGCGGAGGGACTGATCGAGGGCGGCGCCGACCTGCTGCTGGTCGAGACCGTGTTCGATACCCTCAACGCCAAGGCCGCTCTGTTTGCCATCGACGAGGCTTTCGAGGCACTGGGGGTGCGGCTGCCGGTCATGGTCTCGGGCACGATCACCGATCTCTCGGGGCGCAACCTCTCGGGACAGACGGTCGAAGCCTTCTGGAATTCGGTCCGCCACGCGGAGCCGCTGACCATCGGGCTCAACTGCGCAATGGGTCCAGAGCAACTTCGCCCCTACGTCGCCGAGCTGTCGCGCGTCGCCGACGCCTACCTCTGCGCCTATCCGAACGCCGGCCTGCCCAACGCGTTCGGCGAGTACGATCAGTCGCCGGAGGTCACCGCCAGCCACATCCGCGAGTGGGCCGAAGCCGGCCTCGTCAACATCGTCGGCGGTTGTTGCGGCACCACCCCCGCTCACATTGGCAGAATTGCCGCGGCGGTTGCCGGCCTCGCGCCCCGGCCGCTTCCCGCTCTCCCGCGGCGGCTGCGGCTGTCGGGCCTGGAGGCGTTCGAACTCGGGTCGTGACCGGCACCTTCGTCAATATCGGCGAGCGGACCAACGTCACCGGCTCGGCCAAATTCCGCAAGCTGATCCTGGACGGCGACTTCCGGGCGGCGCTCGATATTGCCCGCGATCAGGTGGTCAACGGCGCCCAGATCATCGACGTCAACATGGACGAGGGGATGCTCGATTCCGAGACGGCGATGGTCCGGTTCCTCAACCTCGTCGCCGCCGAGCCGGACATCTGCCGGGTGCCGATCATGATCGATTCGTCGAAGTGGTCGGTGATCGAGGCCGGGCTGAAATGCCTCCAGGGCAAGGGTATCGTCAACTCGATCAGCCTCAAGGAGGGCGAGCAGGCGTTGGTCGTAGCCGCCCGCAAGGTGCGGCGCTACGGCGCCGCGGTGGTCGTCATGGCCTTCGACGAGCAGGGCCAAGCCGACACTGCCGAGCGCAAGTACGGCATCTGCGCCAGGAGCTACCGGATCCTCGTCGACCGGGTCGGCTTTCCGCCCGAGGACATCATCTTCGATCCCAACATCTTCGCCGTCGCCACTGGCATCGAGGAGCACAACGGCTACGCGCTCGCCTTCTTCGAGGCGACCCGGCGGATCAAGGAGACGCTTCCCTTCTGCCACGTCTCCGGCGGCGTCTCCAACGTCTCGTTCTCGTTTCGTGGCAACGACACGATCCGCGAGGCCATGCATTCGGTGTTTCTCTATCACGCCGTCGCAGCCGGCATGGACATGGGGATCGTCAATGCCGGCCAGATCGTCGTCTACGAGGAGATCCCGGCGGCGCTGCGCGAGCGGGTCGAGGACGTCATCCTCAACCGGCGACCGGATGCCACCGAACGGTTGCTTGAGATCGCCGAGACCTATCGCGGCAAGGCCAAGGCGCGCGAGGTCGACCACGCTTGGCGGGAACGGCCGGTCGGTGAACGGCTCACCCACGCCCTGGTCAACGGCATCGACGAATTCATCGAGGCCGACACCGAAGAGGCCCGCTGTCAGGCCGTTCGCCCACTCGACGTCATCGAGGGCCCGCTGATGGACGGCATGAACTTGGTCGGCGACCTGTTCGGCGCCGGCAAGATGTTCCTGCCGCAGGTGGTGAAGAGCGCCCGAGTCATGAAACGGGCGGTCGCCTACCTCCTTCCGTTCATGGAGGCCGTGAAGGCGGGCGCGACGCGCGAAAGCAACGGCAAGATCCTGATGGCGACGGTGAAAGGGGACGTCCACGACATCGGCAAGAACATCGTCGGCGTCGTGCTGCAGTGCAACAACTACCAGATCGTCGACATGGGCGTGATGGTGCCGGCGGCGAAGATCCTGGAGACCGCCCGAAGGGAGCAGGTGGACATCATCGGCCTGTCCGGGCTGATCACGCCGTCGCTGGACGAGATGTGCTACGTCGCCAAGGAGATGACCCGCGAGGGGTTCAGTACCCCGCTCCTGATCGGCGGCGCGACCACCAGCAAGGTTCATACCGCGGTCAGGATCGCCCGCAACTATGACGGACCTCTGGTCCACGTGGTCGACGCGTCGCGGGCGGTCGGCGTCGCCGGCGCTCTGCTCTCGAAGCACGAAGGTGCCGCTTATGCCGCGCGCATCCGCGACGAGTATGCGGCAATCAGCGACAAGCACGCCCGCAGCCGCGAGGTCAAGAAGCGGCTGTCTCTATCCGAAGCACGCCGCAACCGAGCACCGATCGATTGGAGCGGCTATCGGCCGCCGATGCCCGCAAAGCCCGGGCTGACGGTGTTCGACGATTACGACCTCGCCGAGTTGACGGCGCGGATCGACTGGGGGCCGTTCTTCCAGGCGTGGGAGCTGGCCGGCCGGTACCCGGCGATCCTTGACGATCCGGTGGTCGGCGAGACCGCGCGCACCCTGTTCGGCGAGGCGCAGGCGATGCTGCAGCGGATCGTCGGCGAAAAGTGGCTGACCGCGCGCGGCGTCGTCGGCCTGTGGCCGGCCAATTCGGTTGGCGAGGACGATATCGAGGTGTTTGCCGACGAGACACGCTCGGGGCTGCGCGCCGTCGTCCACACGCTGCGCCAGCAGATGGACCGCGACGGTCGGAGGCGGCCCAACTTGGCGCTCGCCGACTTCGTCGCGCCAAAGGAGACCGGCATCGCCGACTTCCTCGGCGGGTTCGCGGTCACCGCCGGGATCGGCATCGACGACGTCGTTCGCGACTTCGAGAAGGCGCACGACGACTACTCCGCGATCCTTGTCAAGGCGCTCGCCGACCGGCTCGCCGAGGCCTTCGCCGAGCGGTTGCACGAGCGCGTGCGCAAGGAGGTCTGGGGCTACGCCGCCGAAGAGGATCTCGACAACGACGACCTGATCGCCGAGAAGTACGTCGGCATCCGGCCGGCGCCTGGCTACCCCGCCTGTCCCGACCACACCGAGAAGCGGACCCTGTTCGATCTTCTGGACGCCGAGGTCAACGCCGGCGTCCACCTCACCGAGAACTTCGCGATGGTGCCGACCGCGTCGGTCAGCGGGTTCTACTTCAGCCATCCCGAGAGCCGCTACTTCGGAGTCGGGCGGATCCACCGCGACCAGGTCGAGGACTACGCCCGCCGCAAGGGCATGAGCATCAAGGAGGCGGAGCGCTGGCTTTCCCCCAACCTCGCCTACGATCCGGACCTCGGGGAGGGCTGAGACGGCGGGACGGCAGGCCCACCCGCCGCGGCGTAACGGTCGGTCAACGACCGGCGTGCTACGGTGGCGGTAGCGAACATCCGCGGAATGATGGCATGGTTTCCGTATGCCGAGTGCGAACACCATCGTCGTGACCGGCGGCGCCGGTTTCATCGGGTCGGCGGTGGTCCGCCACCTGATCGGAACCACCGTCGCCACCGTTGTCACCGTCGACAAGCTGACTTACGCCGGGAACCTCGAATCGCTGGCTGCGGTCGCCGGTCATCCGCGCCATCGTTTCGAGCGGATCGACATCTGCGACATCGAGGCGGTCCGGGCAGTATTCGCCCGCCACCGTCCGGATGCCGTGCTCCACCTCGCCGCCGAATCCCACGTCGACCGGTCGATCGACGGGCCCAGCGTGTTCGTCACCACCAACATCGTCGGCACCCACGTCCTGCTCGAGGTCGCACGCGGCCACTGGGAGGCGCTAGACGCGGAGTCGCGGTCGGCCTTCCGCTTCCACCACGTCTCCACCGACGAGGTCTACGGCAGCCTCCCCGCCGAGGGCCTGTTCCGCGAGGACACTCCCTATCGTCCCAGCTCGCCCTATTCAGCGAGCAAGGCGTCGTCCGATCATTTAGTGCGGGCTTGGCACCACACCTACGGCCTGCCGGTTCTGATTACCAACTGCTCCAACAACTACGGGCCCTACCAGTTTCCCGAGAAGCTGATCCCGGTCGTCATTCTCAACGCCCTCACCGGGAAGCCGCTGCCGGTCTACGGAAGCGGCGACAACGTCCGGGACTGGCTCTACGTTGACGATCATGCCGCCGCGCTGCACCTGGTGCTCCGCCGTGGCACGGTCGGCGAGACCTACAACATCGGCGGTCGCAACGAGCGTACCAACCTGGAGGTGGTGCGGTCGATCTGCGCCCTTCTGGACGAGTTGCGGCCACAGTCGCCCTATTGCCCGCACGCACGGCTGATCACGTTCGTCACCGACCGGCCGGGGCACGACAAGCGCTACGCCATCGACGCCGTCAAGATCGAGCGCGAGCTCGGCTGGCGACCGACGGAGACGTTCGAGACGGGTCTGCGCCGGACGGTGGCGTGGTATCTCGACAATCGCGGCTGGTGGGAGCGGGTGCTGAACGGGGCGTATCGCCAGAGCGCCGACGCCGCCGGCCCCGCCACGGCTGGGCGGGATGCGCTCTAGGGTTCGGGCGCGCGGGCGATGAAGGTGATCGAGACGGCGCTGCCGGGCGTTCTACTGGTCGAGCCGCAGGTGTTCGGCGATGCCCGCGGCTATTTCTACGAAACTTATCGCTGGCAGCGCTATGCCGACGCCGGAATCGCCGTCTGCTTCGTCCAGGATAACGTCTCTTATTCTGAACGCGGGGTGCTGCGCGGCCTTCACCTTCAGAACCCAGAGGCGCAAGGCAAGCTGGTCCATGTTCTCGAAGGCGCGGTGTTCGACGTTGCGGTCGACGTGCGGATCGGCTCGCCGACTTTCGGGCGCTGGACGGCGGCGGTGCTGTCGGGCGACAACAAGCACCAGCTCTACATCCCCGAGGGCTTCGCCCACGGCTTCTGCGTCACCGGTCGGTCGGCGCTGGTCGCCTACAAGTGCACCGCGCCGTATGCCGCCGGAAACGAGATCGCGGTCGCCTGGAACGACCCGGACGTCGCCATCGCGTGGCCGATCGATCGCCCGGCCCTGTCGGCCAAGGATGGCGCCGCGCCGCGGCTTCGGGACATCGATCCCGTCCGGCTGCCCCGCTACGTCCCGGACCGACGATGACCGCCGGCCTCCGGGACCCCGCGGGACCGATCCTGCTGCTCGGCGCGGCCGGTCAGATCGGCTGGGAGTTGGCGCGCACCCTGGCGCCGCTCGGACCGGTGGTTGCGCTCTCGCGGGCGGAGATCGATCTCGCGTCCGCGGAGGCCATTCGCGACCGTGTGCGGACGACGGCACCGGGACTGATCGTCAACGCCGCCGCCTACACCGCCGTCGATCGGGCCGAGCGCGAACCGGATTTGGCGACAGCGGTCAACGGCACCGCCCCTGGAGTCCTCGCCGAGGAGGCGAAGCGGTTGCGGGTGCCGCTGGTCCACTACTCCACCGATTACGTGTTCGACGGGAGGCCGCCGGCCGGCGCCGACGGGGCCGCCCGGCCCTATGTCGAGTCCGATCCGGCGGCGCCGATCAACGTCTACGGCCTGAGCAAGCTCGCGGGCGAGCAGGCGATCCGGGCGGTGGCGCCGATCCATCTGATCCTTCGCACCTCATGGATCTACGCTGCGCGCGGCCGTAACTTCCTCGACACCATGCGCCGCCTCGCCGCCGAGCGGGACGAGGTGCGGGTGGTCGCCGACCAGACCGGCGGCCCGACCTGGGCACGGATGGTCGCCGAGGCGACGGCACAGATGCTGGCGGCGACCTGGGGTGCGGCCGGACCGGACGGGCTCGCCGATCGGGGCGGCACCTACCATTTGAGCGCGTCCGGCGCGACCAGCTGGCACGGCTTCGCTGCGGCGATTTTCGCGGCGATGGCGGCGTCCGGGGCACGCGTGCCGCGGCTGACCGCGATCACCACCGCCGACTATCCGACCCCGGCGGCCCGCCCCGCCTACTCGGTCCTCGACGGCTCGGCCCTCGCGTGCGCCTTCGGCCTCGCACTGCCTCCGTGGCCGGACCAGCTCGCCCTCTGCCTCGCCGACCACCCCTCCGTCGGGTCGTGATGCCGGTCGATCCCGTCGGCGGGCGATCGGGCGGCGTTGCCGCGGCGGGTTCGCCCCGATAGTCTTTCGGGCGGCGGCAACGGCAGGACTGCGGGGCGGCGTCCATGGCTGACGGCGAATTGCTGGTGGACGATTTCTCGCGCGATGACGGCCGGTCGGCGCTGGGCACCATCTGGCGCGGTGTCAGCGACCGGGTGATGGGTGGTGTGTCGCGTGAAACCGTGGCCGTCGCCGCCATCGACGGCCGGCGCTGCCTGCGGCTGACCGGGGACGTTCGCCTCGACAACGGCGGCGGCTTCATCCAGATGGCGCTCGACCTCGCGGTCGACGGTGGCGCCTTCGACGCCAAGGCATACCGGGGTTTGGCGCTAGAGGTGTACGGCAACGACGAGAAATACGGCGTGCATCTGCGCAGCTCTGACTGTATCCGTCCGTGGCAGTCCTATCGCGCCGACTTTGTCGCCGAACCACGATGGCGGCGGATCACCCTGCCGTTCGACAGCTTCGCGCCGCACCGGCTGGCGCCGCCGCTTGACGTTTGCCGGCTGCGTCGGCTCGGGCTGGTCGCCATCGGCCGGGCGTTCACCGCGAACCTCGCGGTCGCCAGGCTTACCTTCCACGCCGAGGACACCTGACAGCTCGGAAAGCGCTCGGAAACGCTCGACCAAGGGGCCCCACATCGCTCACTGTGACCGATGGCGACGACGATCTCGAAAAAGCCTGCCAGAGCGCCTTCGAAGCCGGCATCAGCACGCCGTAGGGCGCACCTGACTTGCGCTGTCGATGCCCGAGTCTGCGGAGACCCGCGCCCGCGAAGATCGCGTCCAACGCAAGGGTGTGGGGCGCTATGCCGCCGAAATCCCACCGTCGAAAGGCGCCACATGGGCGCCGTGACGTCGGCTGTGATCGACAGCAGCGGTCAATACTACTGAAGGCCTTTGTGGCAAGCGCATCTTAAAAGACGAGTAACATCTAGAATGTCTCGCGCTTCGCGTGCGGCCGAACAAGGGACATCGGTGACGGGCACCGTTTGGCACGCTATCATGGTGCCATCATCGATCAGGAGGGGGCGATGGCACAGGTGGTGTTCCGAAACATCGACGACGACGTGGTAGTCGCCGAGGTCGGCAATGCGCTCGGTCCCGGCTGTCCGCGCTGCGCGACCACCAAAACCATGGTGAGGCGGACCGCCGCCCGGCTCGGCGTCGACGTCCGGGTCGAGAAGGTGACCGACGACGCCGAGATCGCCCGCCTCGGGATCGCCGCGACGCCGGGGATCGTCGTCGATGGCAGGTCGCTCACGCCGGGGGACTGTCCGCCGAGGCCGTCCTCGAGAAGTGGCTGCGCGACTGAAGCCGCGGCCGGCCCCGCTTTCCCCTTCCACCCCCGCTCGGATCCCGAACCATGGCCATCGTCATCCATCACAACCCCGCCTGCGGTACCTCGCGCAACGTGCTGGCGATCGTCGAGGCAGCCGGCTACCAGCCGACCGTGATTGACTACCTGGATACCGGCTGGACGCGCCCTCAGCTGCTCGGGCTGTTCGCGGCTGCCGGTCTCACGCCGCGCAAGGCGCTGCGCACCAGCAAGTCGCCGGCCGAGGCGCTCGCTCTTCTCGACCCGTCGGTCGACGACGATACCCTGCTCGCTGCGATGCTGGAGCATCCGGTGCTGGTCAACCGGCCGATCGTCTGTTCACCGAAGGGGGTGCGGCTATGCCGGCCCAGCGAGACCGTCCTCGACCTGCTCGACCGGTTGCCGCCGGGCCCGCTCTACAAGGAGGACGGCGAGTTGGTGATCGATGCCGAGGGCCGGCGGGTCGGCTGACGGTGGTGGCCGGCGCGCGCGGCGGTGGCTCAGAACCCCTGGTCGGCGGTGGCGCCGGCCGCCACCAGGTCCCGGTATTCGCGGTATGGCACCAGGCGATAGCGCCGTTCCGCGGTCATCCAGACGTTGACCTTGGCGAACGCCGGCAGGGCCAGTCCGCGGGCGAGGTAGTGGACCGCATAGGCCGTCTCGTAGTTGACGGTGGCGGCCGGTGAATGGGCGCGCGGCACCTTGCTCGCGGTCACCGCTTGCCAGAACAGGCGATCGCCGAGCGAGCCGATGGCGAGCGCCTTCTGCCGGTCCCGCAGGCCCCAGGCGGCGAACAGGAAGTACGCCGGATGCATCACCAGATAGCAATTGGTGTCGGTGAACCGTTCGCCATCGGATTCGCTGCAGACGCCGAGGGATTCGCCGGTATCGGGCCGGATCAGCCTTCGCGCCGCGGTGACAAGCGGCACCTGTCGATCACGCTGAACCGCGAGCAGCGTTTCCACATGCTCGGGCTCGTACCAGTTGTCGGCGTCCAGCAGCAACACGCCGTCAAACATCTGAGCGGCCGCCGAGGCGCAGCCGACCAGCCGCGGTGCATCCCCCGAATCGCCATGGCCGACCGGCAGCGGAATGTGCTGGCAGCGCGCCAAGCCGTCGATCTCAGGGCGCGGATGGCCGTCGGCGACCAGGATGTGGACGACATCGGCGCGGCTCTGGACGGCGACGCTGTCATGGCACCGGCGCAGCGTCTCGATCGGTTCGCGGAAGTACGGCGTGACGACGGCAAGGCGCATCAGACCTGCTCCTCCCCCCAGCGATGCTCGCGGCCGACCGCCGGCGCCATGCCCTCGATTTCCTCGGCGTCATTCCAGCGCTTCGGCGCCAATTGCTTGGCAGGAGGCGAGATCGGAGTCCGGGCCTGCCGGCAGTTGGCGCGCGGCATCCCGGAGCGCGGTGCGCAGACCCTCCTCGATCACCGGATGATAGAACGGCATGCCGAGCAGTTCCTGGACCGTCAGCCGCTGCTCGATCGCCAGCGCCAGCAGGTGCACGATGTGTTCGCCGGCAGGGGCGCACATCGCGGCACCGAGCAGTCGACCGTCGCCGCAATCGGCATAGACCCGCAGCAGCCCGCGGTTACGCTCGGCGGTGCGCGCCCGACCCTGGCGGGCGAAATCGACCTCGCCGATCACGGTGCGCGCGAGGTCGAGATCGGCGTAGCGGGCACCGACCACGGCAACGTCCGGCTCGGCGAAGACGATGGCGAGCGGCGTGCGACGGCGGAAGCAGCGCGGCTCGGCGGTGACCGCGTTGATGCCGGCGATGTGGCCTTCGTCGGCGGCCTCGTGCAGCAGCGGCGCGAAGCCGTTAGCGTCGCCGGCGAGAAAGACCGGCAGATCGGCGATCCGCATCGTCGTCGGATCGACCGGCGGCAGGCCGCGGTCGTCAAGCGCCACCCCGAGCGTCTCCAGACCGATGTCGTCGACGTTGGGCCGCCGGCCGAGGGCGGCGATCACCAGGTCGGCGACGAACCGACCGCCGCTACCCACGACGGTGATCCCGGCCGCGGTCTCCGACAACTCCGCCGGTGCGCCGGTGTGGATGGCGAATTCGTCCGCGAGGGCGGCGCGCAGGGCGGCATCGATCTCGCCGTCCGACAGACCGGCCAGCCGGTCGGCGGCATCGAAGCCGGCGACGGCGAGGCCGAGCCGGGACAGCGCCTGGGCGATCTCGACACCGATGGCGCCGAGGCCGACGACGGCGATCCGCTGCGGCAGGGTCTCCCGCTCGAACAGGGTGTCGGTGGTGACCACCCGGTCGCCGAACCGCCGCCAGCCGCCGGGCACGATCGGCCGGCTGCCGGTGGCGAGGACGATCCGCTTCGCTTCGACCATCCGCCCGTCGATCTCCACCCGGCCCGGTCCGGCCAGCCGGGCGCGGCCGGCGACGCTGCGCGCGCCGAGGTCTTCGGTCGCCGCCAGGACCCCGGCGACGAAGCGGTCGCGCAGCCGGCGCACCCGCGCCAGCACCGCCGCGACGTCGACCGACAGCGCGTCTGCGCCGCGGATGCCGAACGCCTGGAGATGGCGGCGGTGATGGAACGCCTTCGCCGCCTCGATCAGCGCCTTCGACGGCATGCAGCCGACACGGGCGCAGGTGGTGCCGTAAGCGCCGTCGTTGACGATCAGGAAGTGCTCGGTTCGCTTGCGGACCTCGCGCAGCGCGGCGAGACCGGCGGTGCCGGCGCCGATGATGGCGACGTCGACGGACTGGACCATGGCGATTCCCTCGCGGACGGACGCCCCGATCCTCGCCGATTTCTCCCGCCGCCACAAGCCGGCCGCCGCACCCGTGTCGGTAGCATGAGGTATGTCCGGGTGTTGTAGCACACGATCTGTCCGGTCGTTGGTCCCGGGGGGATCAGATGCGATCGGATGTGAGGATGGCCCGGATTGTCGAGGCGCTGACGCGTTACCGCGCCGGGAGGATGAGGTTTGCGGCGGCGGCGCCGTGGCCTGATGGAAAGCCGCCTGCCCCGGCCGCTCAGGCGCGCGGGTTCACGAAACCGTCCTTTGCCTCGATCGCCGATATCGCGACAATCGGAAGTGCAGCACGGAGCGGGCGATCGCGGGACACCGGGTCGACGCCCCCGAAATCGAAAGGGCGGTCAAAGCCGCCCTTTCCGTTCGTGCCGCCCTCGAACCTCAGGCGGTCACGTCGAGACGACCCGGCGCAACGCGGGCCGGCGGGGTCACCGCCTCGGCCAGCATGCGGACGATCGATTGCTGGGCGGCGTGCTGCTGGCGGAGCATCGCCACGTTCATCGCCTGCAGGGTCGCGGCGTCCCTGGCGGCGACGGCGGTGGCGGCGAGGCTGGCGATGCTCATGGACGACCTTTCGATGGCGGCGACGTGCAGCGCCAGTGTCGCCCGGAAGCGGTTAGCGGGTGGTTTACGCGCGCGATCCCGTGACGACTACCGCAGGTAAACCCCGTCCTCGCCGATCTTGCCGGGGCCGTCGAGGACGTAGATGCCCGCGGAGTTGCCCTTGACGTGGAACGACAGCGACCCGCCGGTCGCGGCGATCTCGTTGCCGGTGACGGCGTCGCGGTAGGTGCCGGCGCGCACGTCCGCGACGGTGATGTCCTGGCCGGAGCCGATGGTGAGCCCGACCACCGCGCAGCTCTCGCCGTCGTTCCAATCGCGAACGAACGAGAGGCCGGAGCCCCATTCGTGGATCCGGCTCATCGGCGCCTTCTGCAGCGCCGGCACCGCGCGGCGGATCCGGTTCAGGCGCCTGATGTGCCGGTAGAGGGGGTGGGTCTGGGTTTCGACGAGGCGCTCGTCGGTCAGGTGGTCGCCGAAGTAGGCGCGCCCGGTCGTATCCAGGGTGTCGTCGTTGCCGATCACGTCCTGGGGCGCGCCTTTCATGAACTCGATTTCTTCGCCGAAGTAGAGGCAGGGAATCCCGCGCGCCGTCCACAGGAGGTTGTAGGCGGCAGCGGCCATCCACTGCTCGCCTTTGAAGCGGAAGCGGAAATCGTTGTCGGGGCCGACATCGTGGTTCTGCAGGAAGGTGACGAGCTCGGTGGCGTTGCCGTAGATCCAGTCCATCTCGAGGACGCGGGCGACGCCGTCGAAGCTGCCGCGACTGAGGTTGTCTCGGAAGGTGGAGAAGAGCCCGAAGTCGAGCTGCGGAAAGCCCGAGTCGTCGCCCGAGTTGGGGTCGCGGGGATCATGGCCGAGGCGCGTGTACCACCACGGCCGGATCTCGGAGGGGCCATTGTCGCCGCCGCCGAGATCGCCCCAGCCGTAGCCCTTGACCAGGTTCTCGCCGAAGACGAACAGGCCCGGCTTATGGGCCTTCCAGGCGTTGACGTACTCGAGCAGGTTGTCGCGCTCGACGTGCTTGACGGTGTCGATGCGGAGCGCATCGACCCCCATGTCGAGATAACGGCTGATGGCGCCGATGATGTAGTCCTTGACGTTCTGGCGGCGGGTGGCGAGGTCGATGCAGTCGCCGGCGAGATGCTTGTTCTGCAGCGGATGGGCGCTCTCCCAGTCGCCGCCGCAGATGAACCCCTCCTGGTGGTACCACTCGGGATCGAGGGTCTGCGGATCGACGCCGAAGAAGCGGCCCGGGTTGTAGCCGGGCTTCGGCACCGTCTCGCCGGTCTTCGGATCGACCAGCGGCTCGCGACCCTCCGGATCGCGGGCGTGGCGTTCGCGGTACCACGCGGGGGCGAGCGGGTTGTCGATGTCGTCGCGGTTGGGCCAAGCGTAATTGCCGAGGTTGCCCTGGTAGGGGCCGTGGTTGATCCGCCCCTGCTCCGAGCCCTGCGGGACGTAATACTTGATCGGCAGATGGTCGATCCACACCTTGCCGCGGATGCCGAACTGGCAGGAGTGGTTGACGACCACGTCCTGGATGATCCTCATCCCGCGCGCGTGCGCCTGGTCGATCAGGTCCTGGTAGCGGGCATCGGGGGATTCGAGGCGGGGATCGATGCGCGTCCAGTCGTAGCCGTGATAGCCGTGGTAGTCGAGCCCGGAGCGGTTCTCGATCGGCGGCGTGATCCAGATGGCGGTGAAGCCGAGGTCGTGGATGTAGTCGAGGCGCTGGATCAGTCCCTTGAAATCGCCCCGCCAGTGGGGGTCGACGGCGTTGCCGGCGGCATCGAACTTAATGCGGTCGCGGCAGAAGAAGTTGTTGGAGGGATCGCCGTCGTAAAAGCGGGTGGTGATCAGGAAATAGATGGTCTCCTCGCGGAAGTCGGGGAGGCCGCCGCGTCGCGCCGCCGATCGCGGTCTGACGGCCGGCTTCGCCGGTGCCGGAGCCGCCGCGGCGGGCGGCGCCGGCGGCCGGTCGGACCAGCCGCCGTCGGTCGCGTACCAGCCGTCACGGTCGCGTTCGAGGTCCCCGGTCTGGCGGCCGCGGCCGTCGTTGAAGACGAAGCGGGCGGACTCGACTCCCTCGAAGCGATGGACGAACCAGCCCTCCTGCCGCGTCATCGCCACCCCCGGCCAGGTTGTCCCGTCGCCGCGCGGACGCAGATCCCAGCAGTGAATGTGGACGCCGTCGGCCCAGTCGGCGGGCTTGCGGAAGCGGACGGTGAGATCGGCCATGAGATCGGCTCCGGGATGCTGAGGGCGGGACGGTCGGGGCGGGTCGGCTGCTCTGCTGCCCTGCAGCATAGGGCAATCGGCAGGGCGGTCCTAGTCCCGATCGGCCGTCCCGTCCTGCCCCGCCGGACGCGACGTTGACAACGACGATCGATCCGCGCAGGAGGGAGGGACCGCCGCTGCCGGGATCGCCGCCGTTGAGCCATCAGACGCCGCTCGTCCTCGTTGTGTTCTTCGCGGTCTATGCCGGAATGGCGCTCGGGCGGTGGCCGTGGCTCCGGGTCGACCGCACCGGTATCGCACTGCTCGGAGGCATCGTCCTGTTCACCGCCGGCGCCGCCACCGGCGCCGAGATGACGGCCGCCATCGACGTGCCGACCCTGGTGGTGCTGTTCGGGCTGATGGTCCTCTCCGCCCAGTTCGCGGCCTGCGGCTTCTACGACTGGTGTTCGGCCCGCATTGCCGCCACGGCGGCCTCGCCGACGGTGGTGCTGGCGCTCACCGTGGCGGTCGGCGGCACGCTGTCGGCGGTGCTCGCCAACGACGTCGTGGTGTTTGCGATGACGCCGATGCTGATTGCCGGGCTGATCCGCCGCGGGCTCGATCCCAAGCCCTATCTGATTGCACTCGCCGGCGCCGCCAACGCCGGCTCCGCCGCGACCGTCATCGGCAACCCCCAGAACATCCTGATCGGCCAGGTCGGCGGCCTCGATTTCTGGGATTTCGTCGCCGTCTGCGGGCCGCCGGCGGTGTTCGGTCTCGCCGCCGTATTCGCGGTGGTTTGGCTGGTCTGGCGGCGCCGGCTGGAGTGCACGGCCGCCGCCGAGGTCATTCCCCCGCCGGAGCTCGATCGTCCCGGGCTCGCCAAGGCGGTGCTGGCGACGGCGGCGCTGCTGATGCTGTTCGCAACGCGGCTGTCACACGTGAGCGGCGTGCTGATCGTTGCCGGGGTGCTGCTGATCAGCCGCCGCCTCGCCACCCGCGAGATCCTTGGCCTCGTCGACTGGCCCCTGCTGGTCCTGTTCGGCGGCCTGTTCGTAGTCACCGACGCCCTCGCCCGAACCGGCCTCGCCGCCGATGCGGTCGCCGCCCTCGTCGGCGTCGGGATCGATCCGGGCGCGATGTCGTCGCTGTTGCCTCTGACGCTCATCGGCAGCAACACCATCGGCAACGTCCCGGCGGTGCTGCTGCTGCTGGCGGTGCTTCCCGATCTCGGCGCCGACAGCCTGTATGCGCTGGCGGTGCTGTCGACGTTGGCCGGCAATCTCCTGGTCGTCGGCAGTCTCGCCAACATCATCGTCGTCGAGCGGGCGAAACAGGCCGGCGTCGTGTTGTCTTTCGCCGAGCACGCTCGCTGCGGCGTCCCGATGACCGTGGTGTCGATGGCCGCCGCCGCTCTCTGGCTGGTCCTGCTAACGGCGTGACCAATCAACGAGTGACGAGTTGATAGAGACCGTACAGGAACACCCCCGCCAGCAGGACGGCGGTGGCCACTCCGGGCCGCTCCTGCGGTAGAATGCGGTCGCCCTCTTCGGACGACCGCTCCAACGCCCTGATCTCCAGCAGCTCCTTGGGATGGTACAGCGATCGCGGGCTCCACAGGGCGATCAGCACGAACGACGCGACCACCGCCAGGAACATGTGGAGGGCATAGGTGAATGCCAGGAGATCGCCCATCGAGGCGGCGGCGACGGCGAACACGGCATTGCAGACCAGAACGATCAGCGCGAACAGCTTCAGCGGCGATCCGGTCGCCGCCATGATCCGCGACCAGCCGGCGTTTGCCGTCGGTTCGGACGATTTGTCGTCACTCATGCCGGGCGTTCTCCTTCGGCAACGGGGACCAGAGGAACCAAGAACGAGCGGCGATCCGGGGTCGTCCCGACCCGATCCAAGTGGCCCCCGATCCCTTGGGAACGCCGATCCGCACGACCCGTTTCCTCGCTGGCCCGACCATGCGGTTCCGAGTTATGGGTACCGCGATACGATGCGGCGAGTCATTGCGAAAAGGCGCGAAGCCGCGACGTTTTTTGAGCCGGTTGCAGTGGCGAATCGTATCGGCTCGGCAAAGTAATGGCGGACGAGAGGGATGGGAAACCTCGTTTATGGTCTCGATCTGCTCGGCGTCGCGGTGTTCGCGGCGAGCGGGGCCCTGAAGGCGTCGCAGAAGCGGATGGATGCCTTCGGGTTCGTTCTCGTAGCGGCGGTGACCGGTATCGGCGGCGGCACGCTGCGCGATCTACTGCTCGGCATCCGGCCGGTGTTCTGGATCACCCGTACCGAATACCTGGCCATAAGTGCGGTGGCCGCCGTCGGCGTGTTCTTTGTCGCCCACCGCCTCCAGTCGCGTCAGCGCTGGCTGCTGTGGGCCGATGCGGTCGGGCTCGCCACCTTCTCGGTGGTCGGCACCCAGGTGGCGCTCGGCAGCGGCGCGCCGATGGCGGTGGCGGTTCTGATGGGGGTGATGACCGCGACCTTCGGTGGCATCCTCCGCGACGTCCTTTGCGGCGAGATTCCGCTGATCCTGCAGCGAGAGGTCTACGCCACCGCCGCCGCCGCGGGCGCGGTCGCCTATGTCGCCGCGCTGGCGGTGATCGGGAGCGAGCCGATCGGTATGGGGCTGGGCTTCGCCGCGGCCCTCGCCGCCCGGGCCGCCGGCATCGTCTTCGGTCTGTCGCTGCCGCGCTACGGACGGGAGCGCTGACCGAACGGCACACGCGCCGCGGCCGGTCGCAGAGGGGATGGTGCATCCCGTAAGGGACGGATGGTGGGCGCGGCTGGGATTGAACCAGCGACCCCTACGATGTCAACGTAGTGCTCTCCCGCTGAGCTACGCGCCCGGGCTTGACCCGCCGAGTCTTAGTCGGAAGCGCGGGCGTTGGCAAGGAGCGACGGCGGCGATCCTTGCGGCCCGGGGATGGCGCGTCCACCTTCCAGTTAGGCGTTGCCAGGCGCAGCAGGGCGCGCTAACCAAGGGCCGGTCTGCCGGGAGACGGCGAACTCGACCGGTGGTGGAGACAGGCTTGCCCCCCAACGTATCCGCGATGCCCGGCCACGACCGGGCGCAAACGACCGACGGCGCGTCGTGGTCGGTGTCGGCGCCCGCCGAGCAGACGGTGCCGTTGGTGTTCGCCTCGCCCCACAGCGGCCGAGACTATCCCGGCGACTTCGTCGCCCAGTCGCGGCTCGATCCGGTGTCGTTGCGCCGCTCCGAGGACGCGTTCGTCGACGACATCTACGCCGCCGCCGCCGATCACGGCGCGCCGCTGCTGCGCGCCCACTTCCCGCGTGTCTATATCGATCCCAACCGCGAGCCCTACGAGCTCGACGCGACGATGTTCGAGGATCCGCTGCCCGACTACGTCAACGCCATCTCGCCACGGGTCGCCGCCGGCCTCGGCACCATCGCCCGGGTGGTGACCAGCGGCGAGGAGATCTACCGAGGCAAGCTGACGTTCGCCGTCGCCCGCCAGCGGATCGAACGGCACTACTTCCCCTATCACGAGGCGCTGCGGGCACTGATCGACGCCACCCGACAGCGCTTCGGCGCCTGCCTGTTGATCGACTGCCACTCGATGCCGTCCGTCGGCGGCCCGATGGACAGCGACTCCGGCGCCAAGCGGGTCGATATCGTGCTCGGCGATTGCCAGGGCAGTTCCTGCGCCGGCGCGGTGACCGATGCCGCCGAGCGGGTGCTTCGCGGCCTCGGATTCTCCGTCCGCCGCAACGTCCCCTATGCCGGCGGCTATACAACCCGTCACTACGGCCGACCGTGGAACGGTGTGCATGCGCTGCAGATCGAGATCAACAGGGCCCTCTACATGGACGAGCGAACGATCACCCCGACCGCGGGCCTCGTCGAGGTGACACGGCGGATCGAACGCCTGATCGAGGCCCTGGCCGAAATCGACGCGAGCCGTCTGAGGGCGCCGTGAGATCGGTCGGGCAGCGCGCTCCGGTCGCGACGTCGGCGGCCGGTGATCCCTGGTTTCGCGAGGCCACGGCCGCCGACTTGGCCGCAGTTCGCGACATCTATGCCTGGCACGTCGAGCGCGGCACCGGCACGTTCGAGGAGGTGCCGCCGAGCGTCGAGGACATGACCGGGCGCTGGCGCGGCATCGTCGAGGCGGGCCTGCCCTATCTGGTCGCCGTTGTTGAAGGCCGGGTCGGCGGCTTCGCCTACGTGGCGCCGTTTCGGCCGCGATCGGCGTATCGTCACACCGTCGAGGACTCGATCTACCTTGATCCGGTGCTGGTCGGACAGGGACTCGGGCGAAGGCTCCTCGGCGGCCTGATCGAGCGCTGCACCGAGCGGGGGTTCCGGCAGATGGTCGCCGTGATCGGCGATTCCGCCAACGCCGCCTCGATCCGGTTGCACGCCGGCCACGGCTTCCAGCGGGCGGGGATGCTGACCGCCACCGGTTTCAAGTTCGGGCGCTGGCTGGATGCGGTGTTCATGCAGCGGCCGCTCGGCGAGGGCGGCCGCTCGCTACCGCCCCGCTGACGCTGCCGGACGCTGGCCGGCTTCGAAGAAACGGGTGTCCGATTGGCGAACCGGACCGGAGACACCCCTGACGCCGCCCTTGATCGCACAGCGGCTCGGCCTCGCCTGGTCAATCCCTTGACCCGAAATCCGGTCATCGTAGGCCGTGGAGCGTTACGCGACGCTCTCAAGAGGACCGTTGCCAACGGCGCGGGGCTCTCTATGGTTTGACTGAAACGCTGCTTCGGTGTAGGTCCTGTGCCATTCGAACGGTCGCAAGAAGCACTCGCCACGAGGGGGAGGGGAACCGATGAAACTGCCTTCGAATTTCTACAAGCCGCTGGCGATCGGCGCGCCGCAACCGCTGCGCGAGTTGCCGGTCCGGCCGGAGCGGATGATCCATTTCTTTCCGCCGCACATCGAGAAGTTGCGCACACGGGTGCCGGAGATCGTCAAGCAGGTGGACGTTTTCCTCGGCAATCTCGAGGACGCCATTCCCGCCGACGCCAAGGAGGCGGCACGGGCCGGATTCATCGAGGTGGCGAAGGCGGTCGACTTCGGCGAGACCGGGCTATGGACACGGGTCAATGCCCTCAACAGCCCGTGGTTCCTGGACGACATGGACCAGATCATCGCCGCCGCGGGCAACAAGCTCGACGTGGTGATGATCCCCAAGGTCGAGGGCGTGTGGGACATCCATTTCGTCGACCAGCTGCTGGCGTTGCTGGAGGCCAAGTACCAGATCCGAAAGCCGATCTTGATCCACGCCATTCTGGAGACGGCCCAGGGCGTCAAGAACGTCGACGCCATCGCTGCCGCCAGCCCGCGGATGCACGGCATGAGCCTCGGCCCGGCCGATCTGGCGGCATCGCGTGGCATGAAGACGACCCGCGTCGGCGGCGGTCATCCCTTCTACGGCGTGCTCGCCGATCCCGTCGAGGGCCAGCCGGAGCGGGCGTTCCTGCAGCAAGACCTGTGGCACTACACCATCGCCCGGATGGTCGACGCCTGCCTCTCGAGCGGCCTTAAGGCGTTCTATGGCCCGTTCGGCGACATCAAGGACGAAGCCGGCTGCGAGGCGCAGTTCCGCAACGCTTTCCTGATGGGGTGCACCGGCGCCTGGTCGCTCGCCCCCAACCAGATCGAGATCGCCAAGCGGGTGTTCAGCCCCGACGTCAAGGAGGTTCTGTTCGCCAAGCGGATCCTGGAAGCGATGCCCGACGGCAGCGGGGTTGCGATGATCGACGGCAAAATGCAGGACGATGCCACCTGGAAGCAGGCGAAGGTGATCGTGGATCTCGCCCGGTTGGTGGCGAAACGAGATCCCGACCTGGCCAAGGCCTACGCGTTCTGAGATCCGCCGCGGAGAACCGACGCGATCGCCATCGGAAATACCCCACCAGAGGGATCGAACAATGGGCGCGAAAACCAATCCCGGCAACTACTTCGAAGACTTCAAGATGGGTCAGAGGATCGTCCACGCGACGCCGCGGACGGTCACCGACGGCGACGTGGCGTTGTACACGGCTCTCTACGGGACCCGTTTCGCGGCGAACTCGTCGGCGGAGTTTGCCGCCGCGGCGCTCGGGCTGGAACGGTCGCCGATCGACAGCATGCTCGCCTTCCACATCGTGTTCGGCAAGACGGTGCCGGACATCTCGCTCAACGCCATCGCCAACCTCGGCTACGCCGCCGGAAAGTTCGGGGAGCCGGTGTTCCCGGGCGACACCCTCTCGACCACCTCGACGGTGATCGGGCTGCGGCAGAACAAGGACGGGCAGACCGGCGTCGTCTACGTCCGCTCGGTCGGCGTCAACCAGCGGCGCGAGACGGTGCTCGACTACGTCCGCTGGGTCATGGTGCGCAAGAAGGATCCGGCCGCCCCGGCGCCGGAGCCGGCGGTCCCCGAACTGCCCGAGGCGGTCGGTGTCGGCGACCTGATGGTGCCCTACACCCTGCACGTCGAGAACTACGACACCGAACTCGCCGGCAGTCCGTTTCTTTGGGAGGATTACGAGGTCGGCGAGAAGATCGACCATGTCGACGGCATGACGATCGAGGAAGCCGACCACATGCTGGCGACCCGCCTGTACCAGAACACCGCCAAGGTCCACTTCAACCAGCATGCCGAGAAGGACGGTCGTTTCGGGCGGCGGATCGTCTACGGCGGCCATATCATCAGTCTGGCGCGATCGCTGTCGTTCAATGGCCTCGCCAACGCGTTCAAGATCGCGGCGATCAACGGCGGGCGCCACGTCGCCCCCACCTTCGCCGGCCACACCGTCTACGCTTGGTCGGAGGTGCTCGACAAGATGGAGCTCCCGGGCTACCGCGACATCGGCGCGCTTCGGCTGCGAACGGTCGCGACCAAGGACCGGTCCTGCGCCGACTTCCCGTTCAAGGACGGGGAGGGCAAGTACGATCCGGCGGTGGTGCTGGACTTCGACTACACGGTGCTGATGCCGAAGCACGGTTAACCCGTTGACAACACCGACGTCCCACAATCGGCGGAACGACGGGCCTGGCGCGACGGCCGGTCATCCGTCCGGGGATGCCACGCGATGAAAGTCCTCTTCGTCCATCAGAACTTTCCAGGGCAGTACAAGCACATCGCCGCCGCCCTCGCCGACGATGGGCGGAACAAGGTCGTGGCGATCGGCGAGAAACCGAACCTCGGCCGGTTGGGCCACCCCCGGATCGTCGAGATCGGATACGACAAACCGCAAGGGGCGTCCGACACCATCCATCACTACGTCCGCAATCTCGAGAGCGGCGTCCGCCGCGGCCAGGCCGTGACCCGGGTGGCGCTCGACCTGCGACGCAAGGGGTTCCACCCGGACATCATCTGCTGCCATCCGGCGTGGGGCGAGGGCCTGTACCTGGAGGATATCTGGCCGAAGAGCAAGCGGCTCTACTATTTCGAGTTCTACTATCGTCCGAGGGGATTCGACGCCGACTTCGATCCCGAGTTCCCCGGCAGCTTCGACGACACCTTCCGCATCCATACCAAAAACGCGGTCAATTTGTTTAGCCTCAACAGCGCCGACTGGGGGGTGACGCCGACCCACTGGCAGGCGTCCAGTATGCCGCCCGAGTATCGCCCTAAGATCAGCATCATTCACGACGGGATCGATACCGAGCTGGTTCGACCGAACCCCGACATCGCCGTCAAACTGCCCAACGGGGTCCGGGTGACCAGGGCGGACGAGGTGATCACATTCGTCAATCGCCATCTCGAACCCTACCGCGGCTTCCACACCTTCATGCGCGCCCTGCCGCTGATCCAGCATCGCCGCAAGAACGCCCAGGTGCTGATCGTCGGCGACGACGAACCCGGCTACGGCATCGCGGCCAAGGATGCCAAGAACCACCGCGAGAAGTACATGCGGGAGGTCGGCGACAAGCTCGACCTCAGCCGGGTGCACTTCCTCGGGCGCATTCCTTACGACAGCTTCGTCAAGATGCTGCAACTGTCGGCGGTCCATGTCTACCTCACCTATCCGTTCGTGCTGTCCTGGTCGATGCTGGAGGCAATGAGCGCCGGGTGTCTCGTGGTCGGCTCGCGGACCCCGCCGGTCGAGGAACTGATCAGCCACGGCCACAACGGTTTGCTCGTCGATTTCTTCAAGCCGCGGGAGATCGCCGACATGATCGACCGGGTGCTCAACCATCCTGACCGGATGCCGGCGATCCGCGACGAGGCGCGTCGAACGATCGTCGCCAACTACGATCTCAAGACGATTTGCCTGCCGAAGCATCTGCAGCTGATCGAAACCCTGGCCGCCGGCAAGCGACCGCAATCCGAAGCCGCATGAGGATCTCCAGCGGCCGGAGTCAGCGGTGCCGCAAGGGAACGACCACTGCGGTGGGCAGCGTGGCGTCCGCGGGCAACTCCAGAACGAAAACGATCAACGCGGCCACCCGCTCCGGGGTCAGCGCCCCGACCGGGACCGGCACCGGCGCATTCTGCTTCCAGATCGGCGTGTCGACCGCGCCCGGGATGACGCACTGGACGCGGATCCCGTGGCCGCGGACCTCGGCCGCCAGGGACTCCGTCATTCCGATCAGACCGAACTTGGAGGCGCAATAGGGCGCGTCATGGGCGCGGCCCTTGAGGCCGGATATCGACGAGACGTTGACGATATCGCCCTGCCTCCGGCAGAGCATCGTTGGCAGCACCGCACGGTTGGCGAGGAAGGTGCCTTTGAGGTTGATGTCCACGACCTCGCTCCACTCCGCCTCGGAAACCCTGGCGAGCGGCTTCGGCGGGGTTCCAGGCGGCCGCAGAATGCCAGCGCACGCGACGAGGATGTCGATGCGGCCGAACCGGTCGAGGGTGCGGGCGGCCATCTCGTCCATGTCCGCCTCGGAGCGGACGTCCAGAGCAAGGCCGAGCGGACGGTTGTCTGCCGTCGACGCGCGGCCGGCTTCGGTGACCACCTCCTCGACCCGCTGGCGATGGGTGCCGACCACGGTCACCGCGGCACCCTCGCGCGCCATGAGCAGGCAGGCGGCGCGGCCGATGCCGCTGCTGCCGCCGGTAACGATTGCCACCCGCCCCGCCAGTCGCCGAGGTGCCGGGACGCGCGGCGCAGCGCCTTCCGATCGCCGGGGAGCCATGGGGGGTATCGCGTCGTCCGCCGGTCGTCAGTCGGCCGCCGCCCGGCCGGGGCCGCGCTTGCGTGTCCGGAAGGGTGCGATCACCGGCGAGACGAGCACCGTGTCCTCCGGAAGCGCCACCATGAACACGATGAGATCGGCGATCCGCTCCGGGGCGAGGGCGTTGGTCGGCATCGGCACCGGGGCGTTCTGGTCCCAGAACGGCGTCGCCACGGCATCGGGGCAGAGGATCTGAACCCGGACTCCGTGGTTGCGAACTTCGTCCGCCAAGGCCTCCGACATGCCGATGACACCGAACTTGGAGGCGCAGTAGGGCGCGTCGTGGGCCCGCCCCTGACGCCCCGAGACCGATGAGACGTTGACGATGTCGCCTCGCCGCTGCCGCGTCATCGCCGGCAGCACCGCGCGGTTGCTGAGGAACATGCCTTTGAGGTTGGTGTCGATCACCTGGTCCCATTCGTCGGTCGGGATCTGCACCAGCGGCCGCGGCGGATTGCCCTTGCCGCGCAGGATGCCGGCACAGGCGACCAGGATATCGATGCGCGCGAACCGTTCCAGCGTTCGATCGGCCATCTCTTGCATGCTCGTTTCGCTCCTGACGTCGAGTGCGAGGCCGAGGTGTGGCGCCACCTCGCCGCCCGATCGCGGCAGCCCGCCGACGACCGAGTCGATGCGCCCCGGATCGAGATCGACGACCACCACACGCGCGCCCTCCTGGGCGAGCGCCTGACAAGTCGCTCGTCCGATGCCACTGCAGCCGCCGGTGACGATGGCGATTCGTCCGTCGAGCGCGGCCTCCGGTTGTTCAGTCATGACGATCTCTCCTGGGCTTGAGGGGGGTGGTCGATGGTGAGACGACTTCGACGCGGGGGCGGTTCCGACACGCCTGCGGCCGGATCAGTCCCTGCGGGCCCAGAGCTCGAGCCAGTTGCGGGGCACTGAGGTCCGGCTCACCGCAGCCAGCGCCGGCGCTACCGTCGATTGCAGGGCTTCGCAGGCGACGTCCACGGGGTAGCCGCTCAGCAGCGTCTCGGCGAGGCCGCTGTAGGCGCCGATGCTGGAGAAGAAGGCGCCGTCGAGCTCGAGCGTGCGCTCATGGATATCGATCGTCCGCAGCCCGAACGCCCCCAGAAGCGCACTCCACTCCTCTCCGCTGAACCAGCGGTTCTGGAAGGCCTTGCGGGTGGTTCCGCGCACCCGCTTGAGGCCTGCTTTGCCCTCCGCCTTGAGGCTGCGGTCGATCTCGTTGATGCGCACCGTCGCCGACTTGATCCATTCATGATAAAAGGCGTGGGTTCCGTCGACCAGAGTCCCGGCATAGAACGCCGAGTTGAAGGCGAGCAGACCGCCCGGCCGCAGCACCCGTGCGATGGCCTCCACCAGGCGCCGCTTGTCGGGCAGCAGGTGGATGGCGTTGGTGATGGTGACGCAGTCGAAGACGGCCTCCGGGAACGGCAGGTCGTCGGCGGACCCCACCGCCAGGGTGACGACCGGACGACCGTCGACGATATCGGAGGTCAGCTCGTAGCCGCGGCGCACCGCGTAGCCGAGTGCCGTGAACCGATCCGCGGCGAGAGCGACGTGGGCGGGATCGGCATCGATTCCATGATAGTGGGCACCCGGTGCCCGGGCGAGTAGGATTTCGCCGATCGTGCCCGGTCCGCACGCGAGGTCGAGAAAGCGCCGCACGTGCGCGAGCGGCTGGCGGTCGAGAAACGCCCGGTTGGCGTCGACCAGGACCGCTTCCTGGCTGTGCGCGGCGTAGGTGCCGTGAGTTTCGATCATCCCCTGCCTCCGGATGGCTCTCGCGGTCACGGGCGACGCCGTGACGATCCGCCGAGACGTCCTCGCAAGCGCATCGTACCGTTTGTGGACGGCGGGACGACTACGACCCGACGTCCGTCGTTCACTTGAAACATCTGACCAGTAGGTAGTTCTGCGCGGTCTTGAATGTCGGTCGGAACTGGTTGTACACGGTCATGAACCGTTTGAACTGAATCGGTCCCATCTCGTTTTTTTGGAACTTCGCTTTCGCGAACTTCATGTAGTGGTCGGCGAGGCCGCCGCGGACTTCCTCGGAGACGTCGACGATGTCGACATTCCTGAAACCCACCTTTCGGTAGACGTCTCGATAGTCATCCAAGGTCTCGGTATAGTTCTCAGGCGGTGAGTGCTTGTTTCGCCGGTCGGTCCGGATGTCAGACATGACAAGGCAACCGCCATCTACGAGAACTCTTCGGGACTCGCGCAGGAAATCCTCGCGCGTATCGAAATGATGCGCAGCTTCTACGCAGATGATATTGTCAAATGTGGCGTCCTCGAAATCCAAACGCGTTGCATCCATGTAAAGAAAAGTACAGTTCGGTAACTTTCGCCGACATATCTTGAGCTGTTCATGGGATATGTTGATGCCCGTCACGTTTTCCGGCTTGAAATAGCCAAGAAGGTAGCGGGTCGTCGCCCCTTTCCCGCAGGCGACATCGAGGATTTTTCCCATCTTTTCGGGGATCAACTTGAGCAGTTCCCCCATCAGGTTCTCGCAGGCCTCGCCGACGTTCTGCGTATCCTCCCGCCAGTATCCCCAGTTGAGGAAGTCCGTCCCGGCGTACAGTTCTGCCGCGAACTTGTTCTTCAGCCCCTGCGAAGTCTCGTCGTACTTGTTCGCCACCTTCTCGGAAAGGGTGCTCATCGCCGACCTCCCTGTCGCCATTCGTCGCCCCGCAGTTCGGCCGCTGTCATCGGGGATTGGATTTGAAAAACGCCCAGATCCGCTCGCTCGCCGGGAAGTCCGATATTCCCTGGCCGGTCCACCTCTGCCATTCCATCGGTTGCACTTGGCCGGGCCAGTGATGACCGCCCTCGACCGAACAGAACTCCACGGGTCGTCCGGTCGAACACGGTCCGTAGGTCCAGCAAGAAGCGCCGGTGCCGCGGAACGACTCGGTGCGGACCTCTTGGCAGCCGTTGCGCCGGCTCCAGAACTCGAGCCCCCGGGAGACCGGCGCCCAGACGTGACCGGGCGCCGTGTGTCGGGCCCGCGCGCCGGTCACGGTGACGAACGTGTCGTCGAGGCCATGGATCGCCCAGATCGCGACCGGAGCCTCGGCGGCGCAGTCGCCGACCGTCATCGAACCGGCGACGACGGCGACGGCGGCGAACGTCTTCGACATCGAGCAGGCCAGATAGTAGGAGAACATGCCGCCGAGCGACACACCGGTCGCGTAGATCCGGCGCGGATCGATGCGGTATTCGCGTTTCAGGCGGTCGAGCAGGACGCTGATGAACTCCACGTCGTCGACCCCTTCTTTCTCGGCCTGTGTCTGCGGCGTCGGGGATCCGACGTTCCAGACGCCCCCGAACGGCCCGACCCGCGTACCGTCGGGATAGACCACCATGAACCTCTCCCGGGCGGCGATCTGGTAGATGCCGGTCCATTCCGCCATCGACTGGCTGGTCATGCCGCCGCCATGGAAGGCGAACACCACGGGCAGCGGTTCGGTGCCCGCCGGCTGCGGCACGAAGAGCCGATACGTTCGATCGAGGCCGCCGGCACGGATCGAGTGTTCCTTGGCGAGCGACGTCGGCAACGGGTCGACGGGGGAGGCGCAGCCCGCGAGCGACATAACGATGAGGCCGAGCGCCAACGCCATTCCGGCGACCGTGCGCATGTTCAATGCTGCGTCCACTCGAGCCTCCCTCGGGTCAACCGCGGCCGCGACCCCGCACGTGGCAACCGTCCACCAGCTGGGGTCGCCACCGACGGGGGCCGGGACGGGCTCCGGCGTGCCCGGGGCAGGAACCGGCGCCCGCAAACTCGGGGTCGAAACCCTGTCGCCATGACGGTGGTCGTCCGCTCGCTTCCAGGATCGTCGTATCGGGGATCGCCGCCCTACTTCCTGCGCGACGATCGGGCGGGTCCGGGGTTCGGCCGAGACGGCGCTTCGGCCGCAGGCTCGGTCGCGGGCCCGCGTTTGGTTTCCGATAACGGTTCCGCGGTCGTGTCCGCGTCCTCGGCAATGGCTCCGAGGGCGGCGCCGAGTTCGGCTTCGGCCTCGTCACCCTCCTTGCCGGCGGCGAGGCCGCTCTCCCGCCAGAAACGGCCGGGACCGCGCCGGGCCGACGCGGGGCCGGCCATCGACTGGAGCGGGGCCGACCGAGCGCCGCCGCCCGATGCGCCGGCGGCCAGCCGGTCGGTGACGACGATCAACTTGCGAAGCTGCGCGGCGTTGACACCGTCGACGACGATCTCCCCCGCTGCCGCCGGCCGGGTGAGAAAGGTGCGGAGCAGCCGCGCGATCTTCGCTCCGGGACCGGGCCGGCGCTCGGCATTGCCGAGCATCGTCATCAGCTTGGCGAGCGCTTCGCGGCTGACGCCGGTATCAGCGATGGTCTCACCTGCATCCGTCCGCGCGGTCGCAAGCCACCGAGAGATCAGGGTTGCCAATTGCCGCAGCCGCTGGCTGATGGCGGGCTGCGCGCCGGCCCCGACCGGGGTCTGCGACGGAGCGACCGGTGCTCGCATTGACGCGGCCGTCGCCACGCCGGTCTCTCCCCGTGCGGCTTGGCGCCGTTTCCTGATCGCGTCCAATCGCTCCCGCCTCGTTGCGACGTCCACTGTGTCTACCATGATTCGTGCCTCCTAGACCCCCTCGATTGGTGCGTTGGCTGATCGCCGTGTCCCCCGTTTGCCGGCATCCTACAACGCCGGCGGCGGCTATGGTATCCAGGACCAGAACTCGATCCGGAAAAACCGCACGAACAGCCGCGTGAACGCCTGCCATGCGGGCATCTCGGAACCTTCGATCTTGCCGTATCCGCTCATCCCGGTCTTCAGGAAACCGTCGTCGTTGGCCACCTCGGTGGTGACGCGGACGATTTCGCCGTACTCGCGCGGCTCGGTCACCGGGGCGATGCCGACGACGGTGCCAACCCGCTCGGTTTCGCTGGCGCCCCACGCCTTCAATCGCACCTTGCTGCCGATCCGGACCTCGGCGATGTCGGATTCCGGCACCTCCACTTCAACCTGCGCCAGACGCAGATCCTCGATTTCCGCAAACAGGGTGCCGAGCGGCAGGTGCTTGCCGAGATTGAAGTGCAGGTTCTTGGTGACCACCCGTCCGGCCACCGGGGCCAGGATACGGGCCCGTTCGATCTCCGCCCGCCGGAACTCGGTCTCGCGCTCCAGGGCGCGCACCTCGGCCCGAAGTGCTTCGACTTCGCTCTCGGTGGCGGCGCTGCGCACCAGCCGCAGATTGGCCTCGGCGACGGATAGATTGGCCTTGTTCAGTTCGTACTCCGAAACGGCGTCCTCGGCACTCTGCCGGGAGATGTGGCCCTTCTCGACAAGGATCGCCGCACGCTCGGCGGAGAGCTTGCTGAACGCCACCTTCGTTCGCGCACTGGCGACCTGCTTCTCGGCGAGTTCGATCTCTTCTGGTTTCGAGCCTTCCTCGAGCCTCCGCAGGCGGGCCCGCGCTTCGTCCAGCTTCGCCTCGGTGACCGCGAGATCGCGCTCCTCCTTCCAGGTGGAGAGCGCCGCGAGGACCTGGCCTTCCTCCACCCAGTCCCCCTCGCGCACGAAGATCTCCAAAACCTCGCCGTCGATTCGGCTATGCACCTCGACCCGCGAGGTTGGCAGGATGGTGAAGCTGCCACCCGTCTCGTAACGGTAGGGGAGGAAGGCCGCGACCGCGAGGCCCGCCAGCACCACGAGCCAGAACAGCCTTGGAAACACGCGGGTGCGGGACCGCCCGGCCTCGATCGTCGGGAAGCCGCTCGGTGCGCCGACGGCGGTCGTCCGCCAGCGCGCCGGCGGCTGCGCCTCGAACGGCAGCACGCGTCCCCGTTCCGCTTCCACAGGGACCAGCGCTCCCCGTCCTTCCGCCGCCGCACCACCGCCTCGTGTCCGAAATCGGCGCAAGCTTCGCCAGCCGACCAGCAGCCACAGGATGAACAGGCCGAACAAACAAAGGAAGATGACGACGCCGGTACCGCTGAAACGTCGTTCCAGAAACGTGCTCGCGTAGAAGACGACCGGAACGACGAGCAGCCCGGCGAAGATCAGGGTGCCGGAGGCGAACAGGAACAGCGCCCACTTCTCGATGCCGGACAGCGCTTCCGGCAGTGGGCGTCCGCTCAACGTCCTGACCAATGCCGTCCAGGCATTGTTCATGAACGCGGGTCGTCCCAGATACTCCGACAGCCATCGGTAGCCGTCGTTGGGGGCGAGCGGCATCGCCGTCACCAGGAACACGAATAGCCCCAGCTGGCTGGAGATGAGCGCGAGATCGGGCCACCAGGTCCCGGTTCCCCGATAGCTGATCCAGACGAACGTGCCGCCCGCGAACAGCGACAACCGGGCGAGCAGCGGGGCGGCATAGCACCACAGCCGTCCGCGCCGCGACAGGGTGCGGACCGGCTCCCGGTCGACGTAGAAGCGCGGGAAGAACCCGAACAACAGCCGAACGCCGAACACGTCGACACGAGCACCGAACCCGGTCGCCACCGCGCCCTGAACGATCTGGCTGAACAGGTTGACGATCACAAGCCCCAGAAAGAACATCGGGACGGTCCTGATGTCGTGGACCGCATCGACCAGATCGTGGGCGAATGGTCCCGGATTGTGGAACAGTACCAGGCAAGCCAGCAGAACGCCCGGGATCAACGTCCAGACCACGAAGCGCAGCGGCCGGCACAACCACGCCACCACGCGCAGCACGCGCTGCGGATCGAACAGGGGAAACGCGAACGGATTGCGCGCCGCCCGCCGCGCCGGCGAAACGGCGGGATCCGG
>JBHJOP010000103.1:0-15077 GCA_050329575.1 Rhodospirillales bacterium
CGGCAGCGCTGGTCGCCGCCGACCTGCAACGCCCGGACCTGCGCGGCGACGAGGCCGCCGCCGCCGCCTCCAAGGTGGCGGCGATCCCGTCGGTGCGCGCCGCCCTGCTCGCCTTCCAGCGCGCCTTCGTCGCCGACCCGCCGGGCGGCGCCGGGGCGGTGGTCGACGGCCGCGACATCGGCACCGTCGTCTGCCCCGACGCCGACGTCAAGCTGTTCGTCACCGCCGCCCTCGAGGTGCGCGCCCGCCGCCGCCTTAAGGAGTTGCGGGAGCGCGGCCTGGAAGCTATACATGTCCGCGTTCTGCGGGACATGCAGGAGCGGGACGCGCGCGATTCCGGGCGCAGCGTCGCGCCGATGGAGCCGGCCGAAGACGCATACGTCATCGATACCACCGACCTCGATCCCGACCAGGCGTTCGCCGCGGCCCTCGAGGCCGTCGCGAGGCGTGGCGTCACGGGTTGAGGGCAGCGGTTGACGGCAGCGGCGGCCCGGCGCGACCCGAACCAGACCGCCGGCGACGACCGGCCGGCCTGCGGTGAACGACCAACAACCGAGCGAGGAACAACGAGGACATGACAGCTTCCGCCACCGACCAGCACGGCCAACCCGCCGCCAAGGAGAGCTTCGCGGCACTGCTCGACGAGTCGATCGGCGCCGGCGAGGGCTTCGAGGGACGCGTCGTCAAGGGCACCGTCGTCGGCATCTCCAACGACATGGTGGTCGTCGACGTCGGCCTGAAGTCCGAAGGCCGCATCCCGCTCAAGGAGTTCGCGACTCCGGGGCGCGACATCGCGCTGGCGCCGGGCGATATCGTCGACGTGTTCATCGAGCGCTTCGAGGACAAGGACGGCCTGGTCGGACTCAGCCGCGACAAGGCGCGCCGCGAGGAGGCGTGGAACCTGCTCGAGGCGGCGTTCAACCGCGGCGAGCGGATCAACGGCACCATCTTCGGGCGGGTCAAGGGCGGCTTCATCGTCGACCTGGCGGGGGCGGTCGCGTTCCTGCCGGGCAGCCAGGTCGACATCCGGCCGGTCCGCGACATATCGCCGCTGATGAACACGCCGCAGCCGTTCCAGATCCTGAAGATGGACCGCCCCCGCAACAACATCGTGGTGTCCCGGCGCGCCGTCCTCGAGGAGACCCGCGCCGAGGCGCGCGCCGAGCTGATCGCCAACCTCAAGGAAGGCCAGGTGCTGGAGGGGATGGTCAAGAACATCACCGACTACGGGGCGTTCGTCGACCTCGGCGGCGTCGACGGACTGCTGCACGTCACCGACATCTCCTGGCGGCGCATCAACCATCCCTCCGAGGCGCTGCAGATCGGCGAGACGGTGAAGGTCCAGGTGATCCGCTTCAATCCGGAAACCCAGCGCATCTCGCTCGGCATGAAGCAGCTCGAGGCCGACCCGTGGGACGGCGTCGACGTCAAATACCCGGTCAGCGTCAAGTTCACCGGGCGGGTGACCAACATCACCGACTACGGCGCCTTCATCGAGCTCGAGCCCGGCGTCGAAGGGCTGGTGCACGTCTCCGAGATGAGCTGGACCAAGAAGAACGTCCACCCCGGCAAGATCGTCTCCACCAGCCAGGAGGTGGAGGTGGCGGTACTCGACGTCGACAAGGACAAGCGCCGCATCAGCCTCGGTCTCAAGCAGTGTCTGCCCAATCCCTGGGAGAAGTTCCTCGAGGGCTACCCGGTCGGCTCGGTGGTCGAGGGCGAGGTCAAGAACATCACCGAGTTCGGGGTGTTCATCGGCCTGCCCGGCGAGATCGACGGCATGGTCCACTTCTCCGATCTGTCGTGGACCCAGTCGGGCGAAGAGGCCGCCGCCGCCTACAACAGGGGCGACGTCGTCCGCGCCAAGGTCCTCGACGTCGACGTCGAGAAGGAGCGGATCAGTCTCGGCGTCAAGCAGTTGGAGGAGGATCCGTTCCAGTCGGGGATCGCCCGGATGAAGAAGGGCGCCGTCGTCACCTGCACGGTCACCGCGGTGGTCGACACCGGTGTCGAGGTCAAGGTCGGCGAGGGCGTGACCGGGTTCATCCGCAAGGCCGATCTGTCCCGTGATCGCGCCGAACAGCGGCCGGAGCGCTTCGCCGCCGGCGAGAAGGTCGACGCCAAGATCACCCAGGTCGACCACGGCGGCCGCAAGCTGGTGCTGTCGATCAAGGCCCGCGAGATGGAGGAGGAGAAGAAGGCGGTCGCCACCTACGGCTCCTCGGATTCCGGTGCGAGCCTCGGCGACATCCTCGGGGCCGCGATCAAGGAGAAGCGGGAATCGGCCGAACGCGCCGAGGCCCAGGCCCAGACCCAGGAGCGGCAGGGGACGGCGGCGGCGAAGGCGGACCCCGAGGCGACGGAGGGCGGCGACAAGACCGGACCGGCCGACTGAACGGTGCCGATCGCGCCTCTCGCCGCCGGGAGCGGACATGATTCTTGACTCCGATGCCCTCGTCGACCGGCGCCGCCTGAAGCGGCGGCTGACCGTGTGGCGGATCGTCGCGGTGGTCGCCGGCGTCGCCGCGGTGATCGCCGCCTTCGGCCGCTGGGGCGGGCTCGCCGAGCGCGCCCACGTCGCCCGACTGTCGGTCGCCGGCATCATCGTCGACGATGTCCGCCGCGATCAGGCGCTGGCCGAGATCGCCGACGACGACGCGGTGCGGGCGCTGATCGTCCGCATCGACAGTCCGGGCGGCACGGTGGTCGGCGGCGAGGCCCTGTACCGCAACCTGCGCCTGGTCGCCGAGCGCAAGCCGGTGGTGGCGGTGATGGGCGAGGTGGCGACCTCGGCGGCCTACATGACGGCGCTCGCCGGGGACCGCATCATCGCCCGCGAAGGCACGATCACCGGCTCGATCGGGGTCGTGCTGCAGACCGCGGACGTCACCGGCCTGCTCGACCGCATCGGCGTCAAGCCGGATTCGGTGAAGAGCACGCCCTTGAAGGCGCAGCCCAATCCGCTCGAGACGTTCACGCCCGAAGGCCGCGAGGCCGCCGCCGAGCTGGTCGGCGACCTCTACCGGATGTTCGTCGGGCTGGTCGAGGAGCGCCGCCGGCTCGGGCGCGACGAGACCCTGGTTCTGGCCGACGGCCGGGTGTTCACCGGTCGACAGGCGTTCGCCAACGGCCTGATCGACGCCCTCGGCGGCGAGCGGGAAGCGCGGCAGTGGCTGGAGCAGGCGCACGCCGTCGGGACCAAGGTTCCGGTCCGCGACGTGCGGGTGGGGCGGCGGGACGCGTGGGTGCTGGATCTCCTCTCCGGGATGTTCGGAAAAGCGTTTTTCTTTGAAAGACTTAGTCTTGACGGACTGATCTCGCTCTGGCACCATGACTCGTGAGCCGCGCGCGGCGAAGGCGAGTGCCCCGGAGGTTCGCCGTCGCCGGCGGCGGGGCGGACAAGGGAGGGAGAGGAACCGATGACCAAGTCGGAGTTGATTGCGCGCCTGTCCGCGGCCAACCCGCATCTCTATCAGCGGGACATGGAGCGCATCGTGACCACCATCTTCGAGGAGATCTCGGCGGCACTGGCGCGCGGCGATCGGGTCGAGCTGCGGGGGTTCGGCGCCTTCTCGGTCAAGGAGCGCGGGGCGCGGAGCGGCCGCAATCCGCGCACCGGCGAGACGGTGAGCGTCACGGCGAAGTACGTCCCCTACTTCAAGACCGGCAAGGACCTGCGCGAGAGGATCAACGCGGGCGGCTGAGGCGACCGGTCCCGTTCACGAGGGAGGCCCATTGGGTTTGCGATGAGAGCGCTGTTCTGGATCGTCGTGCTGCCGGTCTCGCTGATCGTTCTGGTGTTCGCGGCGATCAACACCGCCACGGTGGAGGTCGACCTGTTCGTCGGCACCGTCCCGCTGCCGCTGTTCGCGATCGCCCTGGTCGGGGTGTTCATCGGGTTCGTCTGGGGCGGCCTGATCTCCTGGCTGCATGCCGGCAAATCCCGCGCCCGCGCCCGCGAATACGTCCGGCAGGTCGAAACCGATCGGCGGGAGATCGCCCTTCTCCAGGAGAAGTTGCGCAAGCTGGAGCGCGCCGAGCGGCAGGCGACCATCCCGCTTCCCCCCGCCAACGCCGCCTGAGCGGGCGGCGGGGCGGCGGCGCGGTGGCGAGGCACGCATGACCCCTCCGTCCGATCGGACCATCGTCGCCCTCGACACCACCGATCTCGACCGGGCGCTGGCGCTGGCGCGGACGTTGCGCGGCCTCGTCGGCGCGATCAAGCTCGGCAAGGAGTTCTTCACCGCCAACGGTCCGGGCGGCGTGCGGCGGCTGGCGGACGTCGGCCTGCCGGTGTTCCTCGATCTCAAGTACCACGACATCCCGAGCACGGTCGGGGGGGCGGTGCGCGCGGCGCTGCCGCTGGCGCCGTTCATGCTGACCATTCACGCCGCCGGCGGAACGGCGATGATGCGGGCCGCCGCCGAGGCGGCCGCCGAAGCCGGGGAGCGACGGCCGATGGTGCTCGCGGTCACCGTCCTGACCTCGCTGGTGACCGCCGATCTGGCGACCGTCGGGGTGTTCGGCACCGTCCGCGACCAGGCGGTTCGCCTCGCCCTCCTCGCCCGCGATTGCGGCCTCGACGGGGCCGTCTGTTCGGCGGAGGAGGTGGTGGCGCTGCGCGGCGCCTGCGGCGCCGACTTCACCCTGGTCGTCCCCGGCATCCGTCCCGGCTGGGCGGCCGCCGGCGATCAGAAGCGCATCGTCACGCCTGCGGATGCCGTCGCCCTCGGGGCCGACTTCCTGGTCATCGGGCGGCCGATCATCGCCGCTCCCGATCCGGCGGCCGCGGCGCGGCGGATCGGCGACGAGATCGGCGCCCTCGCCGATGCCGGTTGACGTCAAGATCTGCGGCCTGACCACCGCCGACGCCGTCGCCGCCGCCGTCGAGGGCGGGGCGCGCTACGTCGGGTTCGTGTTCTTCCCGCCGTCGCCGCGGTCGCTGAGCCCGGCGCAGGCGGCGGCTCTGCTGGCGTCGTCGCCGCGCGGGCCGCTGCGGGTGGGGCTGTTCGTCGACGCCGACGACGCCCTGATCGGTTCGGTGCTGTCCGCCTGTGCCCTCGACATGGTGCAGCTCCACGGCGCCGAGCCGCCGGCGCGGGTCGCCGAGGTCAGGGCGCGGTTCGGGCGGCCGGTGATCAAGGCGGTGGCGATCGCCGACGATGGCGATCTCGTTCGCGCGCACCGGTACGAGGACGTCGCCGATCTGCTGCTGTTCGACGCCCGGCCGCCGACGGGCGCGACCCGGCCCGGCGGCAACGCCCGCCGCTTCGACTGGGCGCTAATCAAGGGCAGGGGATGGCGGTTGCCGTGGCTGCTGGCGGGCGGCATCGACGCCGACAACCTCGCCGCGGCGGTGCGCGCCAGCGGGGCGCGCGCGGTCGACGTCTCGTCGGGTGTCGAGGACCGGCCGGGGGTCAAGAACCCGGCCAGGATCCGCGCCCTTCTGGACCGCGCGGCGGCGCTGTGAGCGATCGCCGCGCCGGCCGGCGGTGAGGCGGCGGCCCGAAGAACCTTTGTCCGCCGCCGCCGGGTGGCGTATATGGTCGCTGGCGGTGACGTGATCCCAGGCAGTGGACCCCCCATGGAAGCTGTGAACACCTACCGGGCCGGACCCGACGAGTGCGGCCATTTCGGCATCTACGGCGGGCGCTACGTCGCCGAGACGCTGATGCCGCTGATCCTGGAGGTGGAGCGCGCCTACCGGGCGGCATCCGCCGACCCGGCGTTCGCCCGCGAGTTCGCCGACTACCTCGCCCACTATGTCGGCCGCCCGAGCCCGCTCTACTTCGCCGAGCGGCTGACCGAGCGGCTGGGCGGCGCCAAGATCTATTTCAAGCGCGACGAGCTCAACCACACCGGCGCCCACAAGATCAACAACACCCTCGGGCAGATCCTGCTCGCCCGGCGGATGGGCAAGACGCGGATCATCGCCGAGACCGGCGCCGGCCAGCACGGGGTGGCGACCGCCACCGTCTGCGCCCTGTTCGGGCTGCGCTGCGAGGTCTACATGGGCGCCACCGACATCGAGCGGCAATCGCCCAACGTCTTCCGGATGAAGCTGCTGGGGGCCGAGGTGCGACCGGTGCGGTCGGGCTCGGGCACCCTCAAGGACGCCATGAACGAGGCGCTGCGCGACTGGGTCGCCCATGTCGACGATACCTACTACCTGATCGGCACCGTCGCCGGCCCCCACCCGTATCCGGCGATGGTCCGCGACTTCCAGTCGGTGATCGGCACCGAAGTGCGCGAGCAGATGGCGGCGGCCGAGGGGCGCCTGCCCGACACGCTGGTCGCCTGCATCGGCGGCGGCTCCAACGCCCTCGGTCTGTTCCACCCCTTCCTTGACGACGCCTCGGTGCGGATGATCGGCGTCGAGGCGGCGGGCCACGGCATCGCCACCGGCGAGCACTGCGCGTCGCTCTCCGCCGGCGCTCCCGGGGTCCTGCACGGCAACCGCACCTACCTGTTGCAGGATGGCGACGGCCAGATCCGCGAGGGCCACTCGCTCGCCGCCGGCCTCGACTATCCCGGCGTCGGGCCCGAGCACGCCTGGCTGCGCGACTCGGGGCGGGTCGAGTACGTGTCGGTGACCGACGACGAGGCGCTCGCCGCGTTCCAGCTCTGCTGTCGCAGCGAAGGGATCATTCCGGCGCTGGAGCCGGCGCACGCCCTCGCCCACGTCGCCAGGATCGCCGACGGCCTGCCGCGCGACCATCTGCTGGTGATGAACATGTGCGGCCGCGGCGACAAGGACGTGTTCACCGTCGCCGAGCACCTGGGGGTGCGGCTGTGACCGGCGACCGGCGGATCGCGCGCCGCTTCGAGGCATTGCGGCGGCAGGGGCGGGGCGGTCTCGTCACCTTCGTCACCGCCGGCGATCCCGATCCCCGGACGTCGATGACGATCCTGCGCGGCCTGCCGGCGGCGGGCGCCGATGTCATCGAGCTCGGCATTCCGTTCAGCGATCCGATGGCCGACGGACCGGCGATCCAGGCGGCGTCGCAGCGGGCGTTGCGGGCCGGCCAGACGCTGGCCGCGACCCTCGCCATGGTCGCCGCATTCCGCCGCGACGACGGCGAGACGCCGGTGGTCCTGATGGGCTACTACAATCCGATCTACGTCTACGGCGTCGAGCGCTTCGTCGCCGATGCCCGGGCGGCCGGCGTCGACGGCCTGATCGTCGTCGATCTGCCGCCCGAGGAATGCGAAGAGCTGCGCGGCCCGGCGGCGGCGGCCGGCATCGAGACGATCTTTCTGGTGGCGCCCACCACCGGCGACGACCGGCTGCCGGTGGTGCTGAAGAACGCCGGCGGCTTCGTCTACTACGTCTCGATCACCGGCGTCACCGGCACCGCCTCGGCGGCGGTCGCCGATGTCGCGGCGGCGGTCGCGCGCATCCGGCGGCTGACCCGTCTTCCGGTCGCCGTCGGGTTCGGCGTCAAGACTCCCGATCAGGCGGCGGCGATGGCCGCCTGCGCCGACGCCGCGGTGGTCGGTTCGGCGCTGGTCGCCAAGGTCGCCGAGAACCTCGACGACACCGGGGCGGCCCGGCCCGGCCTGGTCGAGGCGGTGCTCGGCCTGGTGGGCGCGCTCGCCGGCGGCGTCCGCACGGCGACGGAGAAGGGAACGGTGCCATGAGCTGGTTGACGAATGTCGTCCGCCCGAAGCTGCGCGAACTGGTCGGCGGCGGCCGCGAAATCCCGAACAACCTGTGGAACAAGTGTCCGAGCTGCGGCCAGATGATCTTTCACCGCGAGCTCGAGAAAAGCCTCAAGGTGTGCCCGCACTGCGGCCATCACATGCGCCTCGGCGTCGGCGAACGGCTGGCGATGCTGCTCGACGGCGGCACCCATCAGACCGTCGAGCTGCCGAGGACGCAGCCCGATCCGCTCAGGTTCCGCGATCGCCGCAAGTACACCGAGCGGCTCAAGGAGGCGCAGGGCAAGACCGGCCAGTCCGAAGCGCTGGTGGTGGCCGGCGGCACCATCGGCGGCGAGGCGGTGGTCGTCGCGGTGCAGAACTTCGAATTCATGGGCGGGTCGATGGGGGTCGGCGTCGGCGAGGGGCTGGTCGTCGCCGCCCGCAGGGCGGTCGCCGACAAGGTGCCGCTGATCGTCGTCGCGGCATCCGGAGGCGCCCGCATGCAGGAAGGGATCCTGTCGCTGATGCAGATGGCGCGGACGACGATCGCCATCGAGGAGGTGCGCGACGCCGGTCTCCCCTATCTGGTGGTGCTGACCGATCCGACCACCGGCGGCGTCTCCGCCTCGTTTGCGATGCTGGGCGACATCACCGTGGCCGAGCCGGGCGCGGTGATCGGCTTCGCCGGCGCGCGGGTGATCGAGCAGACGATCCGCGAGAGCCTGCCGGAGGGGTTCCAGCGGGCGGAATACCTGCTCGAGCACGGCATGATCGACATGGTCGTCCACCGCCACGAGCTCCGCCCGACCCTGATCCGCATCCTCGGCCTGCTGCGCAGACCCGTCCCGTCCACCGCGGTGGTGCCGGTGACCGAGGCGCAGGCGGAAGACGAGGCGGGGGCCGCGGAGTCGGAGGCGCTCGCCCGGGGGCCGGCCGCTGAGTAGTGCTGCCGTTCTCGGCCGCCTGCAGCGGCTGCATCCGCGCGTCATCGACCTCTCCCTCGACCGGATCGAGCGACTGCTGGCCCGCCTCGGGCGTCCGCAGGACCGGCTGGCGCCGGTGGTTCATGTCGCCGGAACCAACGGCAAGGGCTCGCTGGTTGCCTTCCTGCACGCCATCCTCGAGGCCGCCGGCCTGCGCGTGCACGTCTACACCTCGCCGCATCTGGTTCGCTTCAACGAACGGATCGTGGTCGCCGGGCGCGAGATCGACGATGCCGCGCTGACCGCGGTGCTCGAGCAATGCGAGGCGGCCAACGGCGGCGACCCGGTCACCTTCTTCGAGATCACCACCGCGGCGGCGTTGGTCGCCTTCGCCGGTCATCCGGCCGATGTCACCTTGCTGGAGACCGGACTCGGCGGCCGCCTCGACGCCACCAACGTCGTCGCCCGGCCGGAGCTGTGCGCGCTGACCCCGATCTCGATCGACCACCAGGCCTATCTCGGCGAGACGCTGGCCGCCATCGCCGGCGAGAAGGCGGGAATCCTCAAGCCCGGCGTGCCCTGCGTGGTCGCCGCCCAGCGGCCACGGGCGGATGCGGTGATCCGCGCGCGGGCGGCGGTGGTCGGGGCGCCGCTGGTCTGCGAGGGAAGCGACTGGACGGTTCGGCCGGTCGAGGGTGGGCCGGTCGAGGATGGCCCGGTCGAGGATGGCCCGGTCGGGGATGGAATGGTGTTCGCGGAGGGCGACCGTCGGCTGCGGCTGCCGCGTCCCGGCCTGATCGGCGCCCACCAGATCGCCAATGCCGGACTGGCGGTCGCCTGTGTCCGGCGCCTCGAGGGCGTGCGCGTGGATGAAGACGCGATCGGCCGCGGGCTGCGCCAGGTGCGCTGGCCGGCGCGGCTGCAGCGGCTGCGAGGCGGCCGGCTGCGCTCGCTGCTGGCGGACGACTGGGAGCTGTGGCTGGACGGCGGCCACAATCCTGCCGCCGGCGAGGTCCTGGCGGCCCAGGCGGAGACGTGGCGGGATCGGCCGCTGTATGCGGTGGTCGGGATGCTGCGGAGCAAGGACGCGGCCGGTTTCCTGCGCCCGCTGGCCTCCCGGCTCGCCCGCATGACCGCCGTTCCGATCCCGTTGCAGGAGGGCAGTTGCACGGCGGAGGATCTGGCCGCGACGGCGGCGTCCCTCGGCATCGCCGCGACGCCGGCGGCGGGGCTGGCCGAGGCGCTCGCGGGACTCGCCCGCGAAGCCTCCGGTCCCGCCCGCGTCCTGGTCTGCGGCTCGCTCTATCTCGCCGGGGAGGTGTTGCGGGAGAACCGGCCGTGACCCGAAGTCGGCGAGGTGCGCCGTCCTCCCGGAGACTGAAAACCCCGCCTCGCGGCGGGGTCGGGACGGGGGAGCGCTCGGCGATGCGGAGACGCTAGAGGACGGAGTCGAGCCACTCCACCAGCTTGCCCTTCGGCAGGGCACCGATCTTGGTCGCCGCGACCTGGCCGTTCTTGAACAGCATCAGGGTGGGGATCCCCTTCACGCCGTACTTCGACGGGGTCATCGGGTTGTCGTCGATGTTGAGCTTCGCGATGGTGACCCGGTCGCCCATCTCCGTCGCCACCGCCTCCAGTGTCGGCGCGATCTGCTTGCAGGGGCCGCACCATTCCGCCCAGAAATCGACAAGAACCGGCGTTTCGGCCTTGATGACATCGACGTCAAACGAGTCGTCCGTCACGTGTTTCGGCATTTTTCCAATCCTGTCAGAACGTTAGAAAGGCGGACCGATGGCAGGGGCCCGTCCCACCGGCTGCAATCTATGGACCGTGCAGGGTCCGGTCAAGGCGCGTGCCGATCGAGCAGTGCCGGATCGAGGGGCATCAGGATCGGGCCGTCGGTCCACAGCAGCACGCAGCGGACCGGCCGGTCGGGGTAGATCCGCGCCAGCGCGGCCCGGTAGGCGGCCATCTGCTTGAGATAGAGTTCCGGCACGGCGGCGGGGTCCCGCGGCGGCGGCCGGTTGGTCTTGTAGTCGAGGACGGTGACCGCGTCCGCCGCCACCAGCAGGCGGTCGACCTGGCCCGAGATCACCCGCCCGCCGATTGCGCCGGTGAGCGGCACTTCGGCCCGGCTGCCGGGTCCGAACAGCGCCCGATGGCGGGGATCGTCGAGGACCGCCATCACCTCGGCGGCGATCGCCGCCTGCGCGCCGGCATCGAGGCCGTGGACGGGGCGGCCCAGCCAGGCGCCGGCGACCGCGGCGCGGCGGTCGGGCGCGACGTCGGGCAGGGTCTGCAGCAGGCGGTGGATGATCCGCCCGCGCTTGAAGCGGGCGCCGTCGTCGGGACCGAACGGCGAGCGGACCGGCGGGTCCTCGTCATCGGGTCGCGACGGCGCCAGCGGGCTCGCCGGTTCCGGCTCCGGTGGCGGCCGCGTCGTCGCCCAGGCCGGCAGCGGCGCGGCGTCGGTCGCGGCGGTCGCGGCCGGCCGCCCGGTCGGCGCCTCCTGGGGGCAGGTGAGGCGGAGGATGCGACGGCCATCGATTTCGGGCGCGGCGGCCAGGAACGGATCGTCGATCTCCTCGAGGCCGATGCGTGCACCGGCGGCCCGGAGCCCCTCGACGACGAGGGTGTACCAGCAGTCCTCGGGTTCCCTGTTCCGACCGCGCCAGCCGCAGACGATCAGCCGGTCGCGGGCCCGCGTCATCGCCACGTACAACAGCCGCCGGTACTCCTGGCGCTGTTTCGCCGCAAGCCGCTGCCGCTCGGCCTCGGCCACCGACTCGCAGGCATCGCGGCCGGGCGGCCACACCACCAGCGGGGCTCCCGCGTCCCCGGTCCACAGGAGCTTCGCTCCCTGTCGGGGCACCTGCATCGTGTCCGGAAGGAACACGACCGGCGCCTGCAGGCCCTTGGCGCCGTGCACCGTCATCACCCGCACCGCGTCCCGCTCCGACTGCTCCATGTCGCGCTTGATCTCGACCGTGCCCGCCGCCAGCCACTGCAGGAACCCCTGCAACGAGGCGGCGTGGGTTCGTTCGTAGGTGAGCGCCAGTTCGAGGAACATGGCGATCGGGTCCTCGGCCTCGCGTCCCAGCCGCGCCAGCAGCCGGCGCCGTCCGCCCAGCGGGCCGAGCAGCCGGGCGTAGAACTCGAACGGCGGCACCGTGTCGGCATCGGCGAGCAACCCCGACAGCCGTTCGCAGGCGGTCGCGAACGCGGCCGCCTCGGCGGTGTGCGCGCGCAGCGCCTGCCAGAGGCTGCCGTCGCGGCCGTGAGCGAGCCGGAACAGCCGCTCGTCGTCGAGCCCGATCAGCGGCCCCTTCAGCACCGTCGCCAGGGTCAGGTCGTCGGTCGGCAGCAGCACGAAGCGCCCGACCGCCATCAGATCCATCACCGCCATCTGTTCGGTCAGCACCATCCGGTCGACGCCGGCGACCGGAACGTCCAGCACCTTCAGCGCCCGCACCAGTTCCTCGACGAACAAGGTGCGGCGGCGCACCAGCACCAGGATGTCGCCGGGCCGGATCGGCCGCCCCTCGGACTCGAGCCGTTCGCCGCCGCCGGTCATCGCCGCGATCCGGCGCGCCAGCAGCTGCGCCAGCCTCGCCTGCGGCGAATCGCCCGGGATTCGCTCCACCGGTGGTTTCCACGGCGGCGGCGTGTCGGTTTCCTGCGGGTCGATCGGCGGCCACACGTCCACGACGCCGCCGTCACGCAGGCGGTGCGCCTGGTGAACGATGGGGCCGCCGTCGAGGGCGACGCCGTCGGCCGCCTCCGGGCGGGCGAACACCGCGTCCACCGCGGCGAGGACGGCACGGGTGGAGCGGAACGAGACCCCGAGGTCGATCGGGCGCCAGGCCTCGCCGGCGGCGACGACGCGTTGTCCGAACCACTCCCGGTTGGCGAGGAAATGGTCGGGATCCGCCCCCTGGAAACTGAAGATCGACTGCTTGACGTCGCCGACCGCGAACACCGTGCGCCGGACGTCCCGGGCGCCGGCGCCGGCGAAGAACTCGGCGGTGAGCGCGCGGACGATCCGCCATTGCTCGGGGCTGGTGTCCTGGGCCTCGTCGATCAGCACGTGGTCGATGCCGGCGTCGAGCTTGTGCAGCACCCACGAGACGCCGCCCTCTTCCTCCAGCAGCCGCACCACGTGGTGAATGAGGTCGTCGTAGTCGAGCAGCGACCGCGTCGCCTTGAGCCGCCGGTAGGCCTCGAGCAGCGCGTGACCGAAGACCAGCAGGCCGGCGGTGGCCGCGGCGATGGTCGCCGCCCGCCGCTTCAGTTCGCAGGCGAGCAGTCGTTCGCCCTCGGCCTGCAGGATCGCCGGCGCCGCCGCCATCGCCGCCGCCGCCTTCTTGGTGATGAGCGTCTTGCGCAGGTCGGGCTGCCGGGTCTTCGGGTCGACGCGCAGGAACGCGGCCGCGTAGCGGTCGAACCGATCGACACGCTGCGCGGGCGTCGCGCGCAGCCATTCGGCGATCGCAGCGGCCCTCTTCGCGTCGGTCTCCGAGCCGCGTTCGAGGGCGGTGACGGCGCGGCGCAGCGCCGCGGGATCGAACGTCGCGTCGGCGCACGCCGCGGCGGTGACCGTCTCGCGCGTCTCGTCGTCGCGGAGGCCGAGCCGTCGGCGGAGGGCGGCGACCAGCGCCGCGACCGAACCGTGCCGGGCGACGCAGGCGGCGAGACGGCCGCGCTCGGCGGCGAGTGCCGCCATCAGCTCGCCGAAGCTGGTCTCGTGGACGTGGCGGGTGATCTCGGCGAGCGCCGCCGCCAGCCGGCGGTCGCCCCGCTGCGCCGCCTGCAGCACCTCCTCGCGGGCCGCTCTCATCAGCTCCGTGGCGTCGCGCTCGTCGAGGATCGTGAAGTGCGGCGCGACGTCGGCTTCCAGCGGAAAGCGGCCGAGCAGCGACTGGCAGAAGGCGTGGATGGTCTGGATCTTCATCCCGCCCGGGGTGTCGAGCACGCGGGCGAACAGCCGTCGGGCGAGGGGCCGCTGGCGATCCTCGGGCTGGCGGCCGAGCAGCGCCGTCAGGTCCCGCTCGAGGGCGTCGTCGGCGAGCGTCGCCCAGTCGCCGAGCTTGCCGGCGATCCGTTCGTTCATCTCCGCCGCCGCCGCCTTGGTGAACGTCAGGCAGAGGATCCTCTCGGGCGCGGTATCGGCGAGCATCAGGCTCAGCACCCGGTCGGTCAGCACCTTGGTCTTGCCGGTGCCGGCCGACGCCGCCACCCACACCGAGGCGGTCGGGTCGGCGGCGCCCCGCTGGCTGGCGTCGGGATCGGCCGTCACGGGCTGGGTCTCGTTCATTCCTCGCCGGCTCCGCCGGCCGACCACTCCTTGACCCGCGCCAGGTGCTCGTAGTCGCTGAACCGGGGCGCGACCGCGGGGCGGGGCCGCGACTCGTAGGGCGTGGCGGGGAGATCGAAGCGCGCGATCAGCATCCGCAGGCCGGCGATCGCCTCCCCGGTCAGGGCTCCGGGATCGCCCGCCAGCACGATCCGCTCACCCGCCGGATCGCCACCCCCGAGGCGCCAGTATTCGAGCGCCGACACGGGCGCCGCGGGGGCGCCGGCGAAGCCGCCCGCCTGGGCGATCGCCGCCTCGAGGGGAAGCTGCGGCGCGAAGCCGGCGGCAACCTCCCGGTTCGCGGGCGGTGCGCCGGTCTTGTAGTCGATCACCGCGAGGCTTCCATCGGCGAGGGTGTCGATACGGTCGGCGACCGCGGTCAGCACGAACGGGCCGGCCGGGGCGTCGAGCGTCAGGGCGCCCGCGACCTCGCTGGCGGTGGCGCGGAGCCCCGCGTGTCGGTCCCGCTCGAGGGCCAGGAACCAGTCGGCGATCCGCCGGAACCGCGGCCACCAGAAGGCGCGGATCGCCGGCCGTTCGAGCAACTCACCGAAGCTGTCGCGCCCCGCGGCGAGCAGCCGCGTCAGGGCGTCGGGCGGCAGCGGTCCCGGGGTCTCGCGGACGAAGCGATCGAGAGCCTTGTGGATCCGCGCCCCGTAGTCGGCGGCATCCGGGTCGGCATCGATCGGATCGAGGGCCTTGAGGTTCAGGACGTGGCGGGCGTAGATGGCGTAGGGGTCGCGCATCCAGGTCTCGATCTGGGTCACTGACAGCCTGCGCGGGCGAGCCTCGACCGGCGGCGTCGGCGCCGGCCGGTCGACCGGCCGGAACGCGTCGGGAGAATCGAGGGCGCGCTGCCAGTGCAGCCATTGGGCGCTGTCGCGCGTCAGCGCGTCCGCGGCCCCGGTGCCGGCGAGCAGGTTCTCCAGGCGGAGCAGCCAGCGGCTGGGCACCGTCGGGGTGCCCTCGATGCGGGTCGCCCGCGTCAGCCAGACCCTCGGCGCCGCGAACGCCTGCGCGAAGTCGTGGGCGGACAGCCCGATCCGGCGCTCCGGCAGCGGCAGCCCGAACGCCGTCATCATCGGCCGGCTCATCCACGGGCTGGCGTCGGCCGCGGGCGGCCAGCTGTCCTCGTTGAGGCTGCCGAGGATCATCAC
>JBHJOP010000093.1:0-2200 GCA_050329575.1 Rhodospirillales bacterium
GCCGTGGCGGTTCTCGTCTTTTTCGAGCTGATCGCCGTCTCGTTCGGCGTGGCTTGGCCGTTGCCGGCGATCGTCGGCGGCGGGCCTTGGGTCAGGGACGGATCGCTGGCGATCGCGGCCCTCGGCTCGGCGGTGGCGGCGGTCTGGCTGTTCCGCCGCGTCTACCGGGTGGAACGGCGGCTGGCGGTCGGGCTCGACCCGGACGACGGACCGGTCGGACCGGAGCGCACCACCGGCGGCCTCCGCTAACGAAGAGCCGCCCCGGAGGGCGGCTCGAGGTTGGATAGAGGAGGTCGGAAACGGACCGGTCGACAATCCCGATCCGCTCATGCTCGCGGGATACCCTCAGTATTCCCCATTTGGGGGTATCATGCAACACTTTTTTCCTCCGCGTGACGATTCAAGCGGGGCGGGAGTCCTCGACGACCCTGCACGGCCCGGGCGCATTCCCCGCGGTTCTCCGACGTTTGGCTCGGTATAGGATCATATACCTTGATTCCGAGTTATGTTCCTGATATGATCGCGGTCATGCCGCCGCCGCGAGGGCTTGGCGGTCGATCGGGACAGGGGACCGCTGTGACAGAAATCCTCCATCTGCTCGAGCTGGCGCAGAGCCGCCTCAAGCTGGCCAAGATCGGGCTCAAGCTGGCGCTGAAGAGCCTCGACGAGGTGCATGCCAACCTGCAGGCCACCGCCGCCGCGCCCGAGCCCGCCGACCCACGCCCCGCCAACGACAACCGCCCGCCGCCGCCGCTGCAGAGCGCGTAGGCGCCGGCACCGCGAGCGGGCGAACCCGACGGCGCGAGGGCGCCAGTTGAAACGAACGGTGAGCGGTCATCTTTTCACCCGCCGGTTCCCAAACGGAGAGTTGCGGTTTGACGGCGTCTGATGCAACCATGGCGCGGCGGGAGAGTGAGGCGGTCTGGGAGGCGGGGAGTGATGTCCATGACCTTGTCACGGCTGTGCGGCGGTGTCGCTATCGGCGTCCTCTTGGCGGCCTGCGCGGGGGAGGGCGCAGCACACGCCGCCGACCGCTGGACGTTCACCAAGATCGCGGACACCAGCACGGCGATCCCCGGCGGAACCGGCAATTTTTCGACGTTTGGCGCTCCCTCGCTCAGTGACGGAAACGTCGCTTTCTATGGCGCACGGCCCCTGGGCTCCGGCGACCGGTTTGCTCAGCGGGGGATCTACAGCACCGTCGGCGGCGCGCTGGGAGTCGTCGCCGACACGAACACGCCGATCCCCGGCGGCACGGGCACCTTCACCCGCTTTGACGGCCCCTCGCTCGACGGCGACAGCGTCGCGTTCCGGGGCGTTGGCAGGGATCAGCAGGATGGCATCTACAGCACCGTCGGCGGGACGCTCAACGTCGTCGCCGACCGGGACACCCCCATTCCCGGCGGCACCGGCACCTTCACCGGCTTTGACGGCCCCTCGCTCAGCGGCGGCAGCGTCGCCTTCCTCGGCGTTGGCAGCGGTCGGCAGGAGGGCATCTACAGCACCGTCGGCGGGACGCTCAACGTTGTCGCCGATGCGAACACCCCGATCCCCGGCGGCACTGGGAACTTTCACTACTTCAGACCCGCTGTCTCGCTCGGCGGCGCCACCGTCGCCTTCAGGGTCGGGGTGGGCATCTACAGCACCGTCGGCGGGACGCTCGGGGTCGTCGCCGACCGGGCGACGACGATCCCCGGCACCACGCGAAAGCGCTTCTTCTCGTTCCACAACCCGCATGTCTCGCGCGACGGCGGCAGCGTCGCCTTTGTGGGCCGAGACGAAATCGCCCACGAAGACATAGACCCGTGGGATGGGAGAGAGGGTATCTACCGCGCCGTCGGCGGGACGCTCGGCGTCGTCGCCGACAGGGGGACGGTGACGCCCGGCGGGCAAATAACGTGTGACACCTGTACTCCCGAGAGATTCCGATATTTTTATGACATTTCGTTTGACGGCGACGGCGTCGCATTCGTCGCCGAAGGCAACAAAGACGACTCCTCGACCGGCACCTTCCTCGCCGCGGGCGGTACGATCGAGCAGGTGGTCTATCTTGGCATGATGCTCGACGGCAAGACCATCGAATACGTGCACCTCGGGGGAGAGGGACTGAGCGACGGCGCGCTCGCCTTCCGGGCTCGTTTCACCGATGGCTCCCATGCGATCTACGTCGCCAGTACCTTGGGGTCCGGTTTCGTCCCCC